>JAAYSE010000125.1 GCA_012524135.1 Candidatus Epulonipiscium sp.
AAATTCAACTTTCTGTCTATACCAAAAGAAAAATCCCCTTTATTTATGGGGATGAAGAAAAATTAAAACAAGTACTTATCAATTTAATTAAAAATGCATTGGAAGCTTGTAATCCGGGTGGAAAAATTATTTTAAGTGCCCGATTGCATAAACCAAATCAAGTACAAATTCGAATTCAAGATACTGGTATAGGTTTTACAGAATCTCAACAAGCAGAGTTGTTTCGTCTTTTTTATACTACAAAAGAAGAAGGAACGGGAATTGGATTAGCGATTGTAAAGCAGATTTTATCTGCTCATGGAGGAACGATTCATGTGAAAAGCCGTCCTCAAAAAGGATCTACTTTTATTCTTCACTTACCAGTAAATCATAATACATATTGATTTTTTGATTATCGATTTATTTCTTTTGCATACATATAGGTTAGCCAATTGGTATGTTGATTGAGGTCTAATAATAAATCATGTAATCGATCTCGTATCGGTGCATAGGTAGATCCAAAATAAATAGATTGATAAAACTTTAAATTTTTCCCTTCGTGAAATAGGCTTTCTTCAACCTCTTCTATAAATCGTTTTTTATACGTCCGTTCGGTTTGTAGAATAGGTTGATGATGAATGCCTTTATAAAAAGCATAAATTTCTTGTAATACATTCATATGTTTCATTTTATCTTTTTGTATTTGATCGATTACAGCAATATTGTTAGAATCTTTGGTTTGCTTTTTCATATCTCCATAATATTTAATGGCCTCATACTGTTCATTAATAGCTTCTTGAAATAATTTTATATTTTGTTCTTGCATAAATATCTCTCCCTTCTGTATAAATTGTTGAACTTGATTTATTATATGTATGCTTTATAAAAAAAATGAGAAAGTAGTAAAATTTTACAATGTCTATTTAGCATATAAGATATTTTTCTACAAATACTTGTAATAGATACTTTTTAGATATTGATTTTTAAACTATAGACATTGGAAGGTGAATAAAATGAAAAAATATTTTTCTAAGTATATCCCGTTATTACTTTCTCTAGCGTTGGTACTTGGTTTGGGATCTTCTACGACGCTTTATGGTGCCAATCGTAGTGTTTTTAAATGGATTAATATTAGTCAAATTGAAGTTACAGCGACTCGATTAAATGTACGAACGGGTCCAGGAACTCAGTTTCCTATTATTAATCAAGTTCGACAAGGACAGATTATTGATGTGATTGGAGCTTTAGATGGTTGGTATGTTGTTCATTTACCGAATAATTCAGTAGGTGTATTATCCAGTACGTATACAAGAGTTTATCGAAATCATAACACGACGACTGAAAAAACTCCTGATCCTACTCCCACCCCTTCTGATAAGGAAACGCCACCGTCTGATTCTTCTTTAGAAGGACTGACAGATGATGAAAAAGAAATGTTTAATCTTATTAATGAAGCAAGAAAGGCACAAGGGCTTTCTCCTTATGCCATTGATATGGATGTGGTTCGTGTAGCACGAATTAAAGCAAAGGATATGGCCGAAAATAAGTATTTTAGCCATGAATCACCTACCTATGGTTCACCTTTTACTATGTTAAAACAATTTGGTATTTCGTATCGAGCGGCTGGTGAAAATATTGCAGGAAATCGTTCGGTACAAGCAGCCCATGAAGCTTTAATGAATAGTTCTGGTCACCGTGCGAATATTTTAAATCGACAATATGATCGAGTAGGTATTGGGATTGTTCCAGATGCTCGATATGGAAAAGTATTTGTTCAAATGTTTATTAAAAAATAAGTTA
>JAAYSE010000126.1 GCA_012524135.1 Candidatus Epulonipiscium sp.
ATTTCCTAAAATAAAAGAAAAAAATATAAAAATATTATGATATTTACAAAGTAAAAATGAAGATAAAAACTAAAAAATAGTCGATATGATTTTTATCAAAAAGATCATAGAGATATTGTTATTATTTTGTGTAGAAAAATGGAAAATATTCTTTACAAGAATATAGAAATTAAGGTATGATAATAGAGGTCAATAGGGGAAGGTGAAAAAAAGAAACAATGAGAAGAGTTTATATTGATAATGTAAAAGGTAATGAAATACTAGCGAGATCTATTTATGATGATAAAGGTAGGGTCTTACTTGCAAAAGGTATGAAATTACGCTTAAATTATATTTCAAAATTAAAAGAAATGGGTATTATTTCTTTATATATAGAAGATAAATTTTCACAAGAGATTGTGGAGGATGAATTTATATATCATCATATTCGAGCGCAAAGTGAACGTCAATTTCATAAAATTGTAGAAATGATGAAAGAAACACAGACATTAGATATGGAAGCGGTAAATAATCTTGTAACAGATGTGATGGATCAAATTATAGATGAAAAGGAAATATTAATTCATGCAGCAGATATTTTGCGTTATGATACTTATACCTATGCTCACTCTATTAATGTTTGCATGATGTCGATTATTATGTCTAAGTTTTTTGGGTATTCTATGTCTAGAATAAAGGAAATTGCTATAGGTGCTCTTTTACATGATTTAGGTAAAATTTTTATACCAGAAAGTATTTTAAATAAAAAGGACCCTTTAACGGAGGAAGAGTTTCAAAAGATCAAGTTGCATCCTCAGGATGGATATCATGTTTTACGTAATTATCCGGAGTTAAGTGGAATTTCAAAAGTAATTGTATTAGCTCATCATGAACGTTTAGATGGCAGTGGATATCCGAGTGGATTAAAAGGAGATCAAATCCATGATGGAATACGTTTAGTGAGTATTTGTGATGTTTTTGATGCCATGACTTCGGATAGACCGTATCGTAAAGGAATAAAAACATATGAGGTTATAGAATATTTAATGAATATGGGAGGACAAATTTTTGATGCTTCCATGATACAAAAATTTATTCGAAAGATTGCGATATATCCTGTCGGTCAAGGAGTTATATTAAATACAGGAGAAAAGGGAATTGTTATTCAGCAAAATTATAATATGCCTAGTCGACCCGTTGTACGAGTGTTTTGGAATGCAAAAGGAGAAAGAGTCGTTCCTTATGAGATTGATATGCTAAAAAAAACAACAGTTTTTATTATGAAAGAAGTAACGATTTAATCAAGTACTCCATAGGAAGTACTTGATTAGATAATTATTCATTTTTATGGGAAGATTGAAATTGTTTTCTATATTCACTAGGAGTAGTTTGAGTAACTTGTTTAAATCGTCGAATAAAACTGGAAACGTGTATGTAACCAATTTGTTTGGCTACCTTTTTTAAAGGGATAGAAGTATCTTGAAGAAGATGTTTAGCTCTTTCTATTTTTAAATTAGTCATATATTCTAAGATTGTTGATCCCGTTTTTTCTTTAAAATATTGGCTTAAATAAGATGCTGAAACATCAAATTTTTCTGCAATCAGCTGTATAGAAAAAGAACAATCAGTATAGTTATCAAGGATAGCTTTTTTAATACTAGCAATAGAAAGGGTGGGAAGTACCATATCTGATTTTTCATTAATAGTTGATATCATATCGTCGAGTATTTCTAAAAACATATCTTTTAAAGTTTCTTTTTCATGAACTTCAAAGAAAATTGCTAAATCAATATTTGGGTATTCGAAAATTTGTTTATTTTGTTCAAAAAAAGCGTTAAAAATTAAAATTACTTCTAAATAAACATTTCGAATTAATGCAAGATTTATCTTTTCTTTATCTAATTCATGGATCATCTCAATAATAGAATTTTTTAGTTCAGTTGTTTCTCCAAGGTCTAATAATTTTTGAATAAATTTCTGTTTGTTTTTATATTTTTTGCAAAAGTTTTCTATCATATACACATAAGAGGAATCAATAATTGAAGATCCCGAAATAGTTTGTAGGTCGAAGTTTGTTCTTGCTTCAATATAAGCTTTTGGTGTATAGATAAGTTCCGTATAAGGTGTACTGAATGAAATTTGATATTGATTTTTTGAGATTGTTTTCGGGAATTTTTCATGGAATAAATGATCAGTTCCTATAATGAATATTATAATATCGGGTGGTAATTGTTGGATCATATATTCATAACGAAATGAAAAGTTTTCCTCTGTTATATTAGCAAGTAAAGAACCAATAGAGGTAATAGGAGATACTGATTTTACTACTATGATCCTATGATAGTTTGCTTTAAAATTAAGGTGTACTTGTTGACTTTCTCTATGGAAGTTTTCTGTATTTGTAATATTGCCATTAATTAATTGGTTTAATAAAAAGTTCTGACGAATCAGTAAGTTTTGTTCTAATTCTAATTCTAATTCATTATTTCTTTGGCTCAATTCTACAATAGTAGTTCGAATTAAATCCAATTCATTTTTAGATAAATCCTTTTTTTGTTTATTTACATGGTTGGATAAGGTTTTTAAATCTTTAATCGGTTTATAATTAGCTTTTAATAATAAAAAAATAATAAATCCACCAATAATTAAAGTTATAAAGATAGTCATTAGCATTCTTTTTTGTACGGTAGTTACTTTATTAAAAAGAGTTTGATTGGCTGTGATGGATAAATAAATCAAATTATATTTAGATAATTTAGAAATATAAACTGTATATCCTTGAATCAATTGAGATACATAGTTCTTTTCATCTATGGTATCAATAAGATTTTGAATGGTATATTTTCCTATTTTTTGTAAAACAATAGGATCTATTTCGATATCATTAAGAATAGTACCAGAAGAATCTAAAAGATAGGTGTTCCTATTTATATTGTCTATATTTCCTAAAATTTTATTTAAATTTTTATTATCAATCATAAAGGAAATGATCCCTTCTACTTCATAATTATAAATTAAAGGAATAACCAATAAAGTACATGTTTTATCACATCGTTGTATTGTTATATCAAGATTTATAATAAAAGTCGGTTCTTTAATGGAAAGAATAGTATTATAAAATTCGTTATGATTAACATTTTTTAAGTTAAATAACTTAAAAAATGTATAGTTGGTATAACTACCTGTTTCTGAATAAATATAACTATCATTGAAAAAATGGACAAATATCTGATCAAAAAAAGTATTGGTAACTTTATATTTTTTAAGGTATCAATTAAATCCATTGCTTTGATGGCATTACTTTCTAAAGTAAATGGATGAATATCACGAGAAGCATTAATATGAGTTGCAATTTTAGAACAAACATTCAATTCGTTTTCAAGAGAATAAGTGATTAAATTGTTTGAAATATTATTATTCTCAGATACTTCGGCTGATAAAGATTGAAAGACTGTTTTTGATACAAAGAATGTAATTAAAATAATAGGCAGGATTAATAGAATTAAATAGGACAGAAGATATTTAGTAAATATAGAATGGTTCTTTTTTTCCCAATCATAGTAAAGCCTCCAAATAAAGATATTAATATTTTACCTAAAATAAATAATAGGAGATATTTCCATTATACTATATTACGGTAGAAATAAAATACCGATGCACAGAATCTATATTAAAAAATGCATAAAAAAACTGTTCATTTACAACGTTATGAATACATGTTATACATAATATATAGCATTTGGAAATTTTTGAAGGATACAACAAAAAAGATGGAATCCATTTGTTTATGGAAAAGAATCATAAAAACAAGATTTATCTATAGTAGTAGTATTTAAAATTAAAATTCAATATAAAAAAAAGGGAGGAGAAAAGTGAAACAAGAAGGAGTCCTTAAACAAAAAGTAGTAACTATTGAAAAACCAAAACAAGAAGTATTTAAGAAAGTAAAGAAACATTGGGAACTTTATTTATTTGTAATACCAGCTTTATTATATTTTATTGTTATTGCATCTGTAAGTGATCCTAATTTAGTTTCAGCAGGAAGGGTATGGATATATTACCACGGGGATTAAATGTGGATGGTTATAGTGCAATTTTTGAAAACCAAGATATTTGGTCAGGATATAAAAATACTATTCTGTATACTGTAATAGGTACATTGGTTAATCTTATTTTAACCGCACCTGCAGCCTATGCTTTAGCTAGAAAAGAATTAGTTGGAAGAAATATTTTTATGGGAATGATTACTTTTACAATGTTTTTTGGAGGGGGATTAATACCTACATATTTGTTAGTTAGTAAATTAGGTATCAATAATACGATGTGGGCTTTAATTTTTCCTAATGCCATAAGTGTATATAATTTGATTGTAACTCGCAACTATTTTGCTTATAGTATTCCGGAAGAGTTACATGAGGCAGCAGAAGTAGATGGTTGTTCAGAAACAAAATATTTTTTTCAAATAGCATTACCATTAGCAAAACCTATTATAGGAGTTATTGTACTTATGTATGCAGTAGCTCATTGGAATTCTTATTTTAAAGCGTTAATTTATATTCGCGATCGAGAACGTTTTCCTTTACAAGTAATTTTAAGAGAAATTTTAATTCAGCAAGAGGCAAGTAGTGGCTTTGGAGGAGATGCAGCCAGTGTGATTGAACAACAAAAGTTAGCTGATATGCTTAAATATGGGGTTATTATTGTTTCTACTCTACCTATTTTATGTGTATATCCTTTTATCCAACAATATTTTACTACAGGAATTATGGTAGGATCTATTAAAGGATAATCGATATATGATAGAAAGTAAAAAAATAGTCAAAGAAAGGGGGGCTTATGAATAATTAAAAAGTTTTTATCATAGTAAAGATGATTTTTATCAAAATAAGAAATTAAAATCAAAGTTAAAATGAAGAGAAAAATAGGGGGCTTTCATCATGAAGAAAAAGTTTATATCTAGAGTACTTGTATTAGGGTTATCATCTATTTTATGTATATCGTTAATAGGATGTGGTAAAACAGAAAAATCATCAGGTACGGTAGGAAAACAAGAAACAGTTAGTGAGAATTTTAATTTAACAGGTTATCCTATTGTTAACGAAAAAATTACCATTCATTCCTTTACTCAAATTGATCCTCAAAGTAAAGATTTTAATAAGATGAAAATTTTAAAAAATCTAGAAGAAAAAACAGGTATTCATGTTGAATATGAATGTATTTCAGGAAGTATATGGAATGAGAAGAAAAACTTAGTTTTAGCATCCAATGAATTACCAGATATTTTTTTGGGTGGAGGATTAAATGATAGTGATGTAATTAAATATGGGTCACAAGGTATATTTATACCATTAGAAGATTTAATCGATCAATATGCACCTAATATTAAAAAAGTTTTTGAAGAAGATCCAGATGTTAAAAAATCTTGTACAGCAGCTCAATTTAAATTTGAAAATTCAGCAGGACCTTTTGCACCAGGAATTGTTTCTAAAAACGTATATCAAAATCGTTTAATACAAAATAAATCAGCAGAAAGAAAAACAGCAGCTTATGAAGTATATGATGAGTTTGCTACAAAGGAACCCTTGCCTATTATGAGTTTTACTAACGATCAATTGAATGAAATTGCAACTATTCGTTCGGATATAGAAACTTATGTAGAGGAAATGAAAGCAAAATGGATTACAGGACAAAGTGACATTGAAAATGAATGGGAAGAATATCAAAATACCCTTAAAAAAATGCAAGTAGATCGTTATGTAGAAATATATCAAGAAGCGTATGATCTATATCAAAAACAATAATTATATTGAATAATCAGATATTTTTTTATAAAAATTATGAAAAAGCAAAGAAATGTATAATGTCAATAGAGTACTTTGGACTAAGTGATAGGAGATGAAGTTAATGAATCGGCCGAATATTTTATTAATTACAAGTGATCAACAACATTGGAATACGATAGGAGCCTTTAATCCAGAGATTCATACACCCAATTTAGATCGGCTAGTGAGAGAAGGTACTACATTTACTAGAGCGTATTGTCCTAATCCTACCTGTACTCCCTCTAGATCGTCTATTATTACAGGAAAATATCCAAGCCAACATGGAGCGTGGACTTTAGGAACAAAACTTCCAGAGACAGAACATACAGTAGGAGAAGATTTTAAAAGGGCAGAATATAAAACTGCACTTGTAGGGAAAGCGCATTTTCAACCTTTACATGATACAGAAGAATATCCTTCTTTAGAAGCGTATCCTACTTTGCATGATTTAGATTTCTGGAGAAATTTTAATGAGCCTTTTTATGGATTTGATCATATTGAGTTAGCTAGAAATCATACCAATGAAACACATGTTGGACAACATTATGCTTTATGGTTAGAAGAACAAGGAGTAAAAAATTGGAGAGATTATTTTAGAGCACCTATAGGAAAAATGAGCAAAGAGGATGCTCATAAATGGCCTATACCAGAAGAATTGCATTATGATACCTGGATTGCCGAACGAACCAATAAATTATTAGAACAATATAAAAACAAGGAGGACAAATTTTTTCTTTGGGCTAGTTTTTTAGATCCACATGATCCCTATTTAGTTCCTGAACCTTGGGATACTATGTATAATCCAGATGATTTAAAAATACCCAGATTAGTAAAAGGAGAACATGAAAAGAATCCACCTCATTTTAAATTAACTCAAGAAGAACATCCCGATATTACACCATATCAAGAATCAGGAAAGTATATACATGGAATTCATTCTCATCGAAAAGATGAAGAGACAATTAAAAAAGATTGGGCCGTATATTATGGCATGATTAGCTTAATGGATAAATATATAGGTAAAATTTTAGATAAGTTAGAGGAATTAGATCTTGTAGATAATACTATTGTGGTTTTTACAACAGATCATGGAGATGTTTGCGGACATCATGGTCTTACAACCAAAGGCCCCTTTCATTATGAAGATCTTTTAAAAGTACCTTTTATTGTACGTTATCCAGGTAAAGTACCAGCTGATAAGGTAAATACAGCTATGCAGTCATTGGTAGATTTAGCACCGACATTTTTAAGTTTATCCGGATTATCCATTCCACGAACGATGACAGGAAAGGATCAAAGCAGTGTGTGGTTAGGAAAAAAAGAAGCTGTTCGAGATCATATTATTTGTGAAAATAGACATGAACCAACGACGATTCATGTAAAAACATATGTGAATGAAAGATATAAAATTACAGTATATTATAATCAGTCATACGGAGAAATTTTTGATTTAAAAGAAGATCCTGATGAAATGAATAATC
>JAAYSE010000127.1 GCA_012524135.1 Candidatus Epulonipiscium sp.
ATTACATTATTAGGAATTATTACCATATCCCTACTTCCTGTATTTGTATTTATGATACGATCTAGTATTAATGAAGAACAACGATTTGTTGCTTATCAATTGGCATTAAGCCAATTGGAATGGTTAAAAACTTTAGATTACAATGAAGAATTAGGATTAAAAAAGGATCATTATCAACCTCATGGTATTGTAGAAGAAACTCTTTTTATGAATGAGAACAACAGCAATCCCTATGTTATCGATGGAACTCCTTATCGTATGCATACTCGGATTTATTGGGAAAAAGCTCAATCGTATACTAAAGATATGATAGCAAATGCAATGAAAAAAGCAGAAGTAACCGTATATACCCGTAATCCTTTTACGGGAAAAGAAACAAAAGTGGCTACTGTCGGTTCTCTTATTTCTTTTGAAGGTGAAAGAGAACCAACTACACCAGGATATATTGAAGTATATGCTTTTTGGTGGGATCGTCAAAAAAAAGAAAGTACAGCGGAAAAAAATGTTGGTGTAGATTTAAAAGGACCAGCTATTGGTACCGTTTATTCCGATGATCAAGGGAAGGCTATTTTTGGAGAACTATCTCCAGGTTCTTATACTGTTGACATTACTTCTTGGGATCGTGGGGAATTGATGGTTCAGCCTTCTGGTGTTATAGGTTCAATTCCTTATCAGAAATATCAAACCATTCAAACAATAGAGGTTCCGGATTGGAAGAAAGAGACAACAGAATATCCTTCACTCAATTTTTATGTAGATTGGCCTGTCAAGTTATCTTTAGATAAATATCCTAAAGAAGCTATTTTAGAAATTCAACCTACTACAAGCTCTTGTCCATTACCAGAAGGTACTCCTTATGATTTTATGCAATTAAGTATTCAATTACAAAATTTATCCAAAACGAGTTTTTGGTGGAATTGGCAATATGACTATCGTATTTATCATGAAGATGAAGAATATTTTTTGTCTATGAAAGATCAAGAAAAAGAATGGGATGGAACATTTCAACCACCTGCTTCCAGAACGGATTATTATGATATGGTATTATATGGCGGCTTAGTAAAAGAAGGAATACTTACAAAAGAAAATCTTAACCAAAAGGATGTAAATAAATCAATTATTATAGTGGAATTAGATACTTCTTGTTATGTAAAAGGATGGGAAGATGTTGAATTTCAAATTAATGAAGGAGAAACACTATTATCAAAAAATACCTTTCCTTTTTATGACACAAAGGAATCTTTTTTAGAAGCGGTATATGCAGAAGATCATGTAGAGAACGTAGGATATTTTATTGAAACCATAAATCCTAGTGAGATGAATAGAGATTTTCATAAAAAAGTTAAAATATGGATTTATGATTCTCTTCATATATTACCTTTTATAGAAGAACAAGAAAATAGTATTAGTATTCAAAATCCACAAGTGTTAAAAAATGTTTATGGAAATACTATTGCACCCTATTATCATGTATCTTATTTACAATGGAAATAAATATAGAAAAGAGGAAAAACCATGAAAAAAATAAATTCATTGATATTTTATAGACATTCAAATCATGGCTATACTCTTTTGGAATTATTGATTGTATTGGGTTTTATGGGCATTTTATTCGTACTTGCGTATCAATTATTATTTTTTAGTAATCAATCATTTCAGACAATGTCTAATCAAGCTATTTTTATGGATGAAGCAAGAAAAACAATACGTCAATTAGAACAAGAAATTAGAAGGGCAAGAAAAGCTACGGATATTTTTGATGAATATGGTATTGTTTCTATTTCGGAACAAGAAATAAAAGTATATGTAGATATTAATAAGGATGATATTCCTGAATGCCTTCGATATCGAGTACATCAAGGAAAACTTAAAAAAAGTATTTCTTATGCTACCAATGATCAATATCCTTATTTATATGGATCTTTTTCAAAAGAAGAAATAATTATGTCAGGTATTACAAATACCGATGTATTTACAAAATTAGAAAAAGTATCAAAAGAAAATAAAAAAGATCAAAGACAAAAGATACAAATTAAATTTGTATTACAAAATCAAAACGATACGATGGAAATCATTCGTTATGCAATGTCAAAAAGTAGAGAAAAATCGGATTAATTATAGAATAGGAGGGGGAAAATGCAAAAATATTCAAATCAAGGTAGTGTAACACCGATGATTTTGATTGTTTTTATTGTGATGCTTATATTAGGAGGAGTAGGAATTTTTATCACAAAAAGTCATTTAAAAATGAATACCCAGTATATTGCAGAAGAAAAAGCCCTCCAATATGCAGAAGCCGGATTTAATAATTATTTATGGCATTTGAATGACGATGTAAATTTTTATAGCCGATCAGAAAGTGAAGCGATGCAAAAGTCCCCTCAGTCTTTTCAAGATGGTTATTATCTTTTAAAGATCACGAAACCCAGTGATTTAGAGCGATATGTTACCATTCGTTCTACGGGATGGTTAAAAACATCACCCGATATAAAAAGAACTGTTGAAGTAAAAATTCGTAAAAAACAATTTGTGCATCATGTTTATGTTAGTGAAAGTGAAGGTAACAATATTTGGTGGACGACAGGAGATGAAACTCATGGACCGTATCATACCAATGGTGTTTTAAGGGTTCAGGGAAATCCTAAATTTTTTGATACAGTAACGTATGCAAAAGATTATAACCATAGAAATGGAAAGCCAGATTATAAGATGGGTTCCCCTCAACAAGTAGGACGTTTAGAATTTCCTAAGACTAATTCTAAATTAAAATATTGGGCGGAATTAGATGATGCAGTCTATACAGGTCGAACTTGTATTTACCTTATGGATGATCGCATAAAAATTCGAAAAAACGATGGTATTATAGAAGAAAGAAAGATTCCATCTAATAAAGTGATTTATATTGATGGAGAAGAAAAACCTGGTGATAAATGGGGATTAGATACAGCTAATGTTTTTGTATCGGGTACATTGTCAGGAGAGCTAACGATTGCTGCAAAAAATAATATTTATATTATGTATGCTGATCCTACAGAATGGTATGAAGATAGAGGATATGTAGATGGATATTATGGGTCTGAACCTCCTCATCCACCTAGAAATTTTGATCATCCCAATAAATACGATCCACAATCATATCCATATAAAGGTGGTATTTTTTATAAAAATACGACCTTTGGTGATCCTAATAATCCTTCTATTTATGATGAAGAGTTGGGCATTTATGTTCGGCAGGCAAAGGGACCCGATATGCTAGGATTGGTGGCCAATCATAATGTATGGATTTCACATTATGGTTGGCCTAAAAATCCAAATGATGGAGGAAAATCTTATTGGGATTATACATGGGAATGGGAATCTAGAGCAATCGTTAATAGTCGAGGAAGGGTTATAGGATATCAAAATGGTTGGTTTAAAAAACAACAGATAGAATATTTACCGAAATATGATGAGAATGGATATGCTATTGTAGATCGAAGAGGAAGACCAATATATGAGTATTATAATACTACTTATGATATAGCTCCTTATAACATAACGATTCATGCTGCTATTTTTGCTGTTCAAGGAGGCTTTGGTTATGAGAACTATCACTATGGTCCTAAAAAAGGAGATATTATACTTTGGGGTAATTTAACACAGTATATACGACGCCCTGTTGGTATTATTCAAACAACTGGCTATACGAAAAAATATGCACATGATCGTAGAATGTTTTATGATTACCCTCCTCATATTTTAGAGCCAACCAATGTGGGATGGGAAATTCGGGATTGGCATGAAATTTCTGATTCTGAATAAAAAAAGATTAACTATGGATCTATGAAAACAAGGGGAGGACAAAATGAAAAAATGGAATTGGTTATGGTCGAATCAAGCATTATCTATTGACATAGGATCTTATTGTACGAAATTTGTTGTTGGGAAACAAAAACAAGGAAAAATTATTATTGAACAAGCTTTTTCTGTTCCGACTCCATTAGAAAGTTATAAAGATGGTAAAATATCAAATGTTCAATCTTTATTTAAGAATTTATCACAAGCATTACAAAATCAAAAAGTTAAAGTAAAATCAGTAATGTGTACGATAGAAAGTACTGCTATTATTTATCGTGAGCTATTCCTTCCGATAAGTAAACCAAAAGTCCTAAATCAAATGTTAAAAATAGAAGTACAACAAAATTTACCGATTGAACTGGAACAATATATTATACAGGGTAGAATTTTAGAAAAAATTCAAGAGGAATCCACCTTTAAATATCGAGTATTAGTAGCAGCAGTCCCTAAGAATATTGTAAAAAGTTATATTCAACTTTTAGAGCTTTTAAATCTTAAACCGATTGCCATTGATCTTCATTCTAATGGTATTAGTAAATTAGTTAAAAATAGTAATACCATTAATGATCAAGTTATGATTCAAAATAAAACAATTGCAATCATAGATATTGGATATTCTATGATGAATGTTGTTATTTTAGAAAATGGTATTTTTAGATTTAATCGATTGCTTCCTATAGGTAGTCAAGAAATTGACATGAATATTGCTAATTCTTTTAATCTAACACTGGAGGAAGCGGAAAAGAAAAAAATGGATTTACAACAATACAAAGAAAAAGAAAAAATGCCTAATTCTTTGGATTGGCTTCAAAAAAGCATGGAAATAACCTTGGAATATTGGGCAAAAGAAATTGAAAAAGTCTTTCGTTATTATACTAGTCGTTCTTTTACGCATGTAATAGATGCTATATATTTACATGGGGGTAGTGCTTCTATGGAAACAGTTCTTTCTTATTTTCAAGTTTTTTTTAATCTGCCTGTAGAAAGAATGCAAAAAATGGATTGTATTCAATGGGGAAATTCATCTCAAGAATTATATCAATATATCAATGCAGTAGCAACATTGTTACGAAAATAAAGGAGGACTTTTATGGATGATTTTAATTTTCTTGTTTATGAAGACGATAATTTTAAAAAAAATATTCGAGAATTACAGATTTTTTTATGGATCGGAATATTTATTCTGTTTCTAAGTTTTATAGGTGGATTTTGGTTCTATCGATGGAGACAGATTAAAAAGGTGGAAAAAGTCATTGAAACTATTTCTTGTGAATTAACTTCTGCGGAGCTACTTGAACAATTATCGGAAATTGAAAAGCAAAAACAAGAGGTAGAAAGATTAGAACAACAATTTAGTTATATAGAAGATATAGAAAAATATTTAAAACAAAAAGATCGGTATCTATTTCAATTATTTTATGAAATATCTCAACAAGTGCCAAAAGGTATATTTCTTCAATCGATAGAAATGGATGATCAAATTATTAGAATTCAGGGATATGGATCAGATGAAAAAGTGATTGCTGTTTTTAAACATAGTATAGAACAGTTAGAAAAATTTACTATGATTTATATTCCACAAGTATCAAAAGATGAAAATGTAAGTTATTTTACCATGAACATGCAATATAAGGACGGGGAAAACAATGAAACTCAGTAAGAGAGAAAAAATAGGATTAGGTATTTTAGGTATTTTATTAATAGGGTTTATTTACTATCGTTGGATTTTTATTCCCCAAACAAATACATTAGAGCTTTTAAAAATAGAGCAAAAAAATCAAGAAGATGAAAAAAAACGTGTGCAGAGTATTTTAGATATGCAGCCTATATTTCAAGAAAAATCACAAGTGCTTACAAAAAAGTGGCAAAATTTTTCTGTTCCTTTTTTTACAAATATTCATCAACAAGATGTTATTTTATTATTACAAGAATTGGATAACCCTTTTCCTTTTGAAATTGTAGAAATGTCTTTTTCTGAAATAAATCCGATTACTTGGATCGATAAAGATCAAGAAGAAAAAATAGGACAAGATCTTACCGTATCACTTCAGTATGAAGGAACTTATGATGGAATTATGCATTTTTTAAAAAAATTAGAGGATTATCCTAAAAAAATTATAGTAGATCAAATTCGTTTACAGCAAGTATCTAATTCTAGCCAATTAGGTGGGAATATTGTTTTGCATTTCTATGGTTTCCCCGAAATTGAAAAAGAGGATTTGTTGTTTCATTGGGAACAAAATACTATTTTAACACAGCAAAATCTAGCTATTCCATGGATTCAAAATATTCCTGTAGAAACAGAGATGAATGAAGAACAAAGCGATACCTGGGAAGAGTTTATTGAAAACAATGGACAAAGTATAGATGAAAAATCCATAGTACAAAAATTAAAGAGTAAAACAATTTTTCAATTTCATCCTCAATTGGTTTTTTGTGTAGGAGAACCAAAAGAGGTGCAGGGTACCATTCGCTTATTTGAAGAAGATTTATTATTGGAATATCACTTTTTGAAAGATATTGGTCAGCGTAGAGTAAATATAGTAGTAGAAGAATCGTCAGCGATTATTTCTTCTCAGCCATTACAAGTGATCATACCTATTTATGCATTTGCTAATGAAAAACATGGTGTAGGGATGGTCATTCGAGATGCTTTAGGTAAGGAGAAAGAGATTCTTTTAGCGGATCAAATTAATTGGTTAGGATGGAAAACACTTCAAACAGAGCTACCTGTTGATATTACATATCCTATAGTAATTCAAAGAATCTATATAGAAGCACCGTCTCAGTCATCGTATGGAGCAACAGGAAAGTTGCTGTTTGATCGAATTGATATTGTAGAATAGGAATAGGAGGTATGAAATATGAGTCATAGAAAGGGAAAAATATCATTATTCGGTTTCTTTTTTTTAGTATATATAAGTTGTATTTTTCTTTTTTTTCCACAAAATTTAGTTTTCGCTCAATCTGAATCCAAAGAAGGGTATAAAGAAGGGTATGAGGCGGGGGAAGATGTAGGAAATTTTTATGGAGAAAAAGATCGTCAAAATGAAAAAAAATCAGATTGGAGAACATCTTATAAAAAAGAAAAGCAATATATAGATGATGATTATGATTTACGTTCTTATACATCTTCTTATCGTCGTGACTTTTATCAAGGCTTTGAAGAAGGGTTTAGAGATGCATATAAAAAAGCATATAAGCGTGAAGATACAGATAAAAACTACTCCGATACGGATAGGGGTTTATCAGATGGAAAAAGTATGGGGGATTTATTAGGTAAGATTCAAGGAACGAAAGATGCAAGAGAAGGAAAATCTAATAATTGGGAACGTAAAGTTTTTACCAAAAAACAAATTGAATATAGATATGAACTAGGGCAAGATTCAAAAGAATATAGTCGTAACTTTGTACAAGGTTTTTTAGAAGCATATGAATTAGCTTATGTTACAGCTTATAGAAAAATGAAAGTAGAAAATGCTTCTCTTTCTATTCAACAAGCTTATGAACATGGGATGAGTTTGGGAACTCAAGCAGGTACTTTATGGGGACAAAGACACTGGGAAGAAAAGGAGTTTTATGATTGGGAATGGGCCTTACAATTATATGAGAAAGAAATTCCTCTTAATCAACGATATTATTTAAATTTAGAATTAGAAGAATATCAAGTAGAATTTATAAATGGGTTTCATGTTGGTTTTAGAAATGCTTATAGGGATGTTTTTCAAAAAAATCATGTTACTTATGGAACAGAGAATATGAATTATTATTGGATTAATCAAAAAGATGTAGAAATTCAACTAGAAGATACCATTGTTCATATTTTGAAAGGAGAACCCGTAGAAGAAACACAAACCATTGCAAAGCTTTTTGTTCCTACCCATGCATTTTGGGGTAAATTTTATTTGGGGATATCTAAAGATAGGAGTGATATATATACATTGTATAGTCCATATCGAACACTTAGTGATTCTATTTATATTCGAGTTTCTAACAAAAATACGACTATAAAAAATGTAAAACCTTTAAAACTTTCTTTTCCTTGGTATGGAGAAGAAAGAGCCGGAATTTATGAATTGAAAAATAATCAATGGCGTTATATTTATAGTGTGATGGAAAATGAAACTATTACAGCTTCTATTTGGCTAGATAAAAATTTAGAAGGTCATTATATGGTGATGGTAGATGATAATTACAAAGAAATATCGGATCTTTATGGTCATTGGGCTCAAAAAGAATTATATACTTTCTTACGTCGTGGTTATATAAAAGGTAATGATAAACGACTTTATCACCCAGATCAAACGATGACTAGAGGTGATTTTTTATTACTTTTAAGTAAAATGCAAAATTGGTCTTCATATTCTAAAAATAATAATTTATTTAATTTTTTAGATCAAGATACTTTTGGAGAATATGCAAATGTAATCCAATATGCTACGTTACAAGGTTATGTATCTGGTTATGCGGATAATCATTTTCGTCCATATCAAGCTATTACTTATCAAGAAATAGAATGGATTTTAAAAAAAGTTTTAAAAAAATCTGATTTTCAATGGGAAGTCATCGCAGAAAAGTTAAAGTATGAAAAATTTACACAATCTAAAAGTCGGTACGGCAAAAATCAATCGATACCTAAAGGAGAAATAATTTTTGCATTATATGTATTACAAGAAAAAGGATTACTATAAAATAAAATTATTGTAATAAAAACAAAATAATTGCAAAATAAAAAAGGGTTTTGTATAAAAATAGAGAATATTACAATATATAAAAAATTTATCATTTTACAATATAAAATAAATGGAGGAAAGGATGAAAGAATATAATGAAATTTTAAATTGTGAAGTCGATCTACAAGCGGTTGACAAAATTAATTATCACTTTGCTAAATTGCATCAATTGATTCCTATTGGAATGGAACAAAATACTTTACATGTAGCTATCGTTGATCCCTTTAATTTTGTAGCTATAGATAATCTACGCCATATGACAGGAATGGAAATTGATATTATTCCGTTTTCACAAGAACAGATGGAACAGGTTATTGATTTTTATTATGAAAAACAAAGAGTGGAGGAAGCAGCTCAATTATTTCAACAAAATACAATTTCTAGTGATCATTTTAAAGTACATGAACATACAGAAGAAGACCAGATTAGTGATGCTCCTATTGTCAAAATTGTAGATGGTATTTTAAAGCAAGGTTTTCGATTACAAGCCAGTGATATTCATATTGAACCTTTATCGCAAACGATACGTGTTCGTTATCGTATTCATGGTGATTTAAAAACAGTAATGAATTATGATATTCAACTTTTAAGTTCTATTGCAACACGTATTAAGGTGATGGCAGGGCTTAATATTGCAGAACAAAGAAAACCTCAAGATGGAAAAATTGTTTTACCTATTCAAAATTCATTAAAAGAATTGAGAGTATCCACTATTCCTACCATTCATGGCGAAAAGATTGTTTTACGACTAATGAAAAAAGATACTATATATCAAGATATGAAAAAGCTAGGTTTTTTTACTAAAGATTTAAAACTATTTCAATCGATGTTGGAACAACCACATGGTATTTGTTTGATTTCAGGTCCTACTGGATGTGGAAAGTCTACTACATTATATGCGGCACTTTCTAAATTAAATCAAGAAGAAAGTAATATTGTTACTATAGAGGATCCAGTAGAAGCAGACATAGAAGGCATTAACCAAATGCAAATTAATCCTAAATCAGGATTAGAATTTGTTTCTGCTTTACGATATGTATTACGACAAGATCCAGATATTATTATGGTGGGCGAAATTCGTGATAAAGAAACAGCTCAGCTTTCTATTAAGGCTGCTTTAACAGGACATTTAGTTCTTAGTACACTTCATACAAACGATGCTGTTAGTACAATTGTGCGCCTTTTAGATATGGGTATAGATCCTTTTTTAATCGGGAGCACTTTACTAGGAGTGGTTTCTCAACGATTAATTCGATGTTTGTGTCCTAAATGTAAAATAGCGTACTATCCTTCTAAAGAAGAAATAGATTTTTTACAAATTACTAAAAGTGATAAAATTACTAATTTGTTTCAAGCAAAAGGTTGTAGTTATTGCCATTTTACGGGGTATAAGGAACGTACTGGAGTTTATGAAACGCTTTTTATTTCTCCTACCATTCGTCAAATGATTTATGAAAAACAATTGCCAGATATCATACGCAATCAAGCTTTACAAGAAGGAATGACAACATTATTTCAGCATGGACGATATTTAGTATTTCAAGGAGTTACAACAGTAGATGAACTTATTCACATTGCGTACTCTTTGGATGAAAAAAAATAACATAAAGGAGATCAAAATGTTAAAACAGTATCGATATCGTGGGAAAAATTCACAGGGAGAAACGGTTCGTGGAGTAATGAAACATTATACAGAAGATCACGTTATTCGTTATTTAAAGCAAAAAGAAATATGGATTTCTCATATTCAAGAAAGGCATCCTATTTGGAATAGTATAGAAGGTATTCCTTTTCAAAAGAAAATTTCTAAAAAAGATTTGTCTATGTTTTTTTTCCAACTCTCTACAATGTTATCGATTGGAGTTTCTATGTTAGAAGCTTTAGAAACGATACAAGAGCAAATGAAACCTATTTCATTGCGCTATGCAATAGAAGAAATATATATGCTTGTTCAACAAGGATATCCTTTATCTTTGTCTATGAAAATTCAAGGAAAATTTCCTTCTTTCTCGATTTACAGTATAGAAGTAGGAGAGAAAAGTGGAGGATTAGAACATATAGTAAGAGATTTGGGGAAATATTATGAGCAATCCAACGATATGTTCCATCAAGTAAAAACAGCATTAACTTATCCTATCTTTGTTATAATTACTACCCTTCTTATTTTTATTGCCTTTTTGTATTTTTTACTACCCATTTTTTGCGATTTATTAAACTCAGTAACAGATTCGATTCCGCCCTATACACGTAAATTACTCCAATGGATGGAGTTTATCCAAAGAACGGGGTGGATGTGGGGAATTGGATGCGCTTTTCTAATTTTAAGTATCTTTTTATATACTAAAACAAAGAAAGGTACTCAGAGATGGCATTGTTTTTTGTTACACGTACCTATTATAGGATCTTTAAAAATTCAATGGATGATTGTTCATTTTGCAAAAACATTAGAAATTTTATTAGGTAGTGGTATTCCTTTGTTGTCTGCTCTAGAACAATCTATAGGGATGTTACAAAATCCTTATGTGGAATTTAAATTTAGAAAAAGTATACAGAATGTTCGGGCAGGTAATATATTATCAAAAGAAATGCAGGAATATTCTTTTTTTCCTAAAACATTTATTCAAATGGTTGCTTTAGGAGAAAAAACAGGGGATTTAGAGGGAATGATGAGGAAAGCCTCTAATTTATATGAACAAGAGATGAATCGAAATTTTAAACAATTAATCGTTTTGCTAGAACCAATTTTAATTGTATTTGTTGCTTGTTTAGTAGGAAGTATGATTTTTATTGTTATTCAACCTGTTTTACAACTTTTAAATACCATTGGGGAGGTATTGTAATGAAAAATAAAGGTTTTACCCTTATAGAAATAGCAATAGTATTATGTATTTTAGGATTATTAACGGCTATTGGTATTCCTAATCTTACTGGTTATATGCAAACCACTTATAGTAAATTAGATTTGGTTACAGGAACATTAATAGCAGAAGGAATGCTACAAGCTATGACAGAAGGATATAAAATTCAACCGACATACGATACTTACATAGAAATTAAAGAAGAAGGAATTTTGTTAGATAAGAACCAACAGTCTATTTCTCTTACTCATTATATTTCTGAAATTCCTATACCAAAAGAAAAACATTATACTCATTTTGCGTATCAGTATACTAGCACAGGAGCTTTACGTATTGTTAAAATTCATTCAGATTCTTCGAAAGTTCAAGTATATCCTTTTATTCAATAAAAGATATAAAATATAAAAATAAGAAAGGCAAGAATGGTAAAATGAGGAAGAAAATTTATGGTATTCTTCATATCAGTAATTATTGGATTACGGGAATGATAATAGAAAGAAAAAAACATGAAACTATAATACTTTCGTCACAAAAATGGGAAATATGCCAATCTACCGATAAACTAGAAGATCAGTTAGCAGAAAGTACCAAAAAAGTTTTACTTTCATTTTTAACTACATTATCCAATAAAAAGGTCAAAATTATTTTAACATTTTCACATTCTGACATTTTAACAAGAGAAATTGAATTACCGAAGACATCTAAAAAAGAAAGAGATCATATGTTACAAATTCATTTAAAATCTGTTTTACCCACTACCATTCATCAATACTTAATTCATTCTACAAAAATTCCTAATATAGATTTTAATTTAAAACTTACGGATAAATGGCTAATTATCGCTTTACCATATACGATGGTCAAACCTTATATTCTCTTTGTGGAAGATCAAGGGTTTCGTATTGAGAAAATTGATTATATGGGATATGATTTTCAGCAAACTCTTTTTGAGAATATAGATATTTCCAAATGTAGCACATCGTATATAGCTTTTATAGAAAAAAGAGTAGGAGAAATGAATATCTATTTATATTATAAACAACTACTTTGTTTTAGTCGTCACTATGCTTATGAAGATAAAAATGAAGAATCGTGCTTGAACCATTTAAAGTATTTCTTAGAATTTTTTTATCATCGTATTTCTAATACTCCCTTATCTCTTATATTTATTTCTGATGAAAAAAATAAAGAAAAACATTCTTTATTTCAATTATTGGAAAGTAAAGAATATCCAATAGATAGTTACCAGCAATATGATTATCATTTATTATTTAATAATAGTTTAATAAAGGTGGATAAACCTAATGTGTTATGGACTTTTTTATCTACAAATTCTAAAAAAATTGTTGAGGATAGTTTTTTCTTTTCAAAAAGGAAGAAAAAGTTATGTTTATTTTTAATATTTTTTATGCTATTAACAGGAAGTTCTGCAATAGGACATTATTATCTATTTCAATATGAAAAATATATGGTGTCGGTTATCAAAGATTTTCATATCGAACAACAAGACTATGATTATTTTCTTCTATTGAAAAATATTTTACATAAACAGCAAACAGCTATTCATTATGTGGACATACAGCATTCGCCTAATATTGCTTTATTCGAATCGATTTCTTGGATTATAAAACAAAATGATGTTCAAATTAATACTTTAAATTATTCTAATCATATATGGGAAATAGAAGGCGAAGCCTTAGAATACGACTCTATTCTTCAATTTTTTCAACATTTAGAAGAAGTAGTTGTAAATCAAAAATTTTTTTTACAAAGTATTTGGAAAGATGAATCAAAGGAAAGTTACAAGAATCGATATAAGTTTCGATTTATAATATTTGAAAAGGAGGATTTATAAAATATTATGAAAAGAAAGATAAATAAAAAATTTTATAGGATAGATGTATTATTATTTATGATTGGTATGATATTTCTTTTTATCAATTGTCAGAATATACAAATGTGTAAAAACATTTATTCCTATAAAAAACAAAGTAAACAGTGGGAAAGAGAAGGTCTAAAAAGAGGATTTGTTTTAAAAGATCAAATTCAATTATTACAAGAAGAATATGAAAATAAAGAGAAATTACTTCCATTATTTTTTAAACAAAAAGATATTATTCAGGTTATTCAAGAATTAGAACAAAAAATACATATCATATTTACATCTATTTATTTTCACGATATAGAATCTTGTTCAATACAAAAAGATATTATATTAAATAATCAAAAGGTAGATTTATCTTTTGTAGGTACTACGGATCAATTTCAAAATTTATGTTATGAAATACAACATATGAATTTACCAGTAAAGATAGAATATTGTTATCTATCACAGGAAGCAGATAAACAAATAAGGGGAACATTAAACTGTACTTTTTATGGATTTGACAATTTAACACTAGGGGAGAGTGTACAAAATGTATCTGCAAAATGTGAAAAAGCAAACGAACAATAGAGGATTTATTTTAGTGGAGTTAGCTATTGGTATCGCTACTGCTTTAGTAGTAGTTTTATTTTTACATCGATTATGCCTTACAATTTGTTATTTAAATCAAGAAGCAAAATATAAAATGGAAGCTCATTTTATTGCTCAACAATATATGGAACGAATAAAAGCAACTGGTTTATTCTATGATGAAGAAACACAATATATAGATATAAAAGATGGATGGGAGATATCTATTGTACTTCAACCTATAAAACATGTGTCAAATTCTTTATATGCAATAGGTTTAAAAGTATCAAGAGAAGAAAAGAATTATATGTCTTTAGTTTCAATGGTCATACAAGAATAGATAATAGGTGAAAAAGATGAATCAAAATCAAAAACAGAGCGAAAAAGGTAGTATATTAATTTGGATTATGCTTTGGGCTTGTATTGCTATCTTTATGGGTATTACTATAGTAGCTGTTGGTATGGAAAGTCATGAGCAAAAGATTCATCATCAACAAGGTAAAATGGCTTTTTATATAGGAGAAGGTGCTTGTACTTATACTTATGCACAATTAGAGTATATTGTAGAGCAAGCTATTTTAAATGGATATCAGGAAGCGATAAAAGATATGCTTGTTGCTTTAAACGATGAGAAACAACGGAGAGATGATTGGTTAATGGAAGAGGATGGGGAAGAAAACTTGAATTGTAGATGGGGAAGCTTTGATTATGATTCTATTATTCAAAAAGGATTTGTTTATGGTTATACTTCGTATATTCAACAGTTCTTTAATAATAAAAAGGCAAGAGATGAACTTTTATTTTTATTAGAAAATGAATTTTGGGATCAATATATCGAAAATTGGTTGATAAAATCAAAAATAGAAAAAGTTTATTTTTATCCAAAAGAAAAAGAAGTTTTATGTTATTTTACAATGAGAACAAATAGTTATGTAGATCAAGTTTTTCGTACTTTTCAATCTCTTTATACGATTTATATACCAGATAGTAGTACTATTTCTTATAAAGTAAAATGGTCGTTAATTCCTACTGTAGAAGGGATTAGATGTGAATTTGATTTTGATTTAGATCAAGATCCACAACTTTTTGCTCCTTATTCTCAATGGATTACGATGAAAGTGAGTAATCAATATGAAAGTTAAATTAAAATCAAAAGGAATGACTTTAATCGAAGTTATAATTGTAGTAGCTATTATTGGTATTGTTATTGGAATGATACTACCTAATCAATTATTTTACCAACATTACAGGCTAAAAATTTATGCAAAACAATTGTGTAATGATATACGTTATGTTAGAGATTGGAATATGAATTATAAAGAATCTTGTGCTCTTACTCTTCAAACAGATGGTTATTCTATTATAAAAAATAATAGAGTTTATAAAAAAAATCCTACTTCTTCTTTATTTGTTATCGCTTATGATCAAAAACATTCCATAATACAATTTACAATGGAAGGTGTACCTAAAATGGGTGGTACAACTATTACAGTAAGTACTAAAAAGAAAGATTATTATATGGAAATTACGATTGTCCCAGCAAGTGGAAGGGTGTTTTTGAAGGATGAGATTCAAAAAATCAAATAAAGGATTGTCATTAATAGAAGTAATAATAGGATGGATGTTTTTAGTATTTTTCTTTTTATTTTTTGGTAGTGTTTTTTTTAGATACATAAAGGAATTTAGAAAATTAGAAGATGAAATAACAGTACAATATAATTTAGAAGAAGTTATGGAAAGATGGGGAAGGGGGATTTATGAATCACAAAAAATTATTGATATCGAAAGTATTAATCGAGAGAATATATTATATCAATCCGGTTCTTATCAAATTAGAATGATTGGTTTTGATAATAAGCTATATTTTCGCCATGGACAAACATTGAATCGTTTTTATTATGGAGAAAAAAAAGCTTATATTAATACTTTATGCGGAGATTACATTGAAGCTGTTTTTCTTACACCGTTGCCAGAAGAAAGTACTTTTTTAAATTGTAAAGGAATAAAAGTACGGTTAAAAGGATCAAAAAATAAAACTTCTCTTTTTTTAGAAACTGAATTTTATTTTCGTTTTGTAGAGGAATAAGTTGTCAAATATCTATAACATTGATATAATTTTATCTGCAGACCCATACTAAAGAATAATGCCTTAAAAAAGATACATAATCTATGGACAAGTGAGGTTTTTTGTATGTTAAAAAGGTTTTTCCCAGATTTATATGTAAGTTCTATTTATGAAATTCCTTATCATCAATTAAAAGATACAAAAATAAAAGGTTTAATTTTTGATATTGATAATACATTAGTTCCTTTTGATGTAACAGTAGGAGATGCTAAACTTGTTGATCATTTTCAGTTTTTAACAGATATTGGATTTCAAATTTGTTTGGTATCTAATAATTCGAAAGAACGAGTGAGGGTTTTTAATAAAAATTTAGGAGTACATGCTATATATAAGGCCAAAAAACCATTGGCTAAAAGTTTTAAAAAAGCAATGAAAATGATGAATACCATTCCTTCACAAACAGCTATTATTGGAGATCAGGTTTTTACAGATGTATGGGGTGGAAATCGTATTGGAATCACAACGATTTTAGTTCAACCAGTAGTAAATCGTGATGAGTGGATTACAAGAATAAAACGAGGTTTAGAACAAAAAGTAATAAATATTTACTTAAAACAAAAAAAGGAGATTAAAAAATGAGTAATCAAATTACAGGGAAAACATCTATTTATGGAGTTCTTGGATATCCGATTGAACACTCTTTGTCTCCTTTAATTCATAATTATATTGCTTCATATCTTCAACATGATTTAGTATATGTGCCTTTTTCTACACATCCAACAACATTAGAAAGAGCAATACAAGGAGCTTGGTCTTTGGGGATAGAAGGATTAAATGTAACAATTCCCTATAAAGAAAAAGTTATTCCATATCTTGTGGGAGTAGATTCTTTTGCTAGTCAAATGGGAGCAGTAAATACATTAAAGAGAACCTCAAAAGGTTATGTAGGTTATAATACAGATGGGGTAGGTTTATTACAATCTTTAAAGCAACATGGCGTAGAGATAAAAGGGAAAACATTGATGATTTTAGGAGCAGGAGGAGCAGCTAGAGCTGCAGCTATGATAGCAGCCCATCATGGAATTACTAATTTATGGGTGATCAATCGAACATTACAACATGCTGATAAACTTATAAAAGATGTTAAAAAATTTTATTCCATAAAAGGTCAGGCTATGTCTTGGAATCAATTACAAAATTTAAAAGAATACCCCACTATAGATATATGTATTCAAACAACACCTATTGGTATGTATCCTAATATACAAATAAGTCCCATTAATGATATTGATTTTTTTAAGCAAATTCAAACAGTTGTTGATTTAATTTATAATCCTTTAGAAACAAAATTTTTATCGTTAGCTAAACAATCAGGTTGTCAAACGATGAACGGTTTAGAAATGCTTGTATTTCAAGGAATTAAGGCTTATGAATTATGGTTAGAATGTCAAGTTCCCTCTTCCTTGCAAGAACAGGTAGTAATAAAAATGGAACAATATTTTAAGGTAAAGGATGATAAAGTTCAATGAAGAAATCCAATATTGCATTAATAGGGTTTATGGGATGCGGGAAAACAACCATTGGAAAAAATTTAGCTATCCTTCTTACATATCCATTTATTGATTCAGATAAAGAAATTGAAAAGCAAGAAGGAAAATCAATTTCAGCTATTTTTGCTCATGCTGGCGAAAGTTATTTTCGAAAAGTAGAAAAAAGAATTATAGAAAAAATTGCTAAAGGACAACATCAAGTAATTGCAACTGGTGGAGGAATTATAAAATCAAAAGATAATATCTGTATCTTACAATCAACAAGTATTTTAGTGTATTTACGAGGATCTCCAGAACAAATATATAAAAATATAAAAGATGATAAAACACGACCATTGCTTCAAGGAAAAAATAAACAACAAATCATTAATGAAATGTTAGAAGAAAGAGAACACTTATATAAAGAAGCTGCGGACCTTGTTATTTCTATTAATAATCGTTCTATAAAAGAAATTGTTGATGATATTTATGATCAAATAGCTTCGTTGAATAGGATAGAATTCATAGATTGAAACGATGATGGTAGGGAGTGAAGAAAGAATGAAAGAAATATGGGTGTTACATGGGCCTAACTTAAACTTTTTAGGTATTCGAGAACCTTCTATATATGGCTTTGAGACATTAGAATCAATGAATCAGCGTATGAAAGCAGAAGGTGATAATAAAAATTTATCTATTCAATGCTATCAATCCAATCATGAAGGAGATTTAATTGATAAATTACAGGAAGCTCATCAAAAAGGGATTCATGGTATTATTATTAATCCAGGTGCATTTACTCATTATAGTTATGCCCTTCGAGATGCCATTGCATCCATATCTATTCCTGTTATTGAAGTTCATTTATCTAACATTTATCAGCGTGAAAATTTTCGTCATGCATCTGTTATAGCTCCTGTTTGTGTTGGTCAAATATGTGGATTTGGTTCTAAAGGGTATCTATTAGCATTAGAAGCTTTAAAATAAAATTTATGATATAGTTCTTAAATTTAATATTTAACTTTCATAAGTAAATTATATCAACGTATTTTCAATAAAATTTAAGTTTGAGTAAATATAGGTATTTGTTAGAAAGTATTTTTATCTATAAGATAGAATATCTATATAAAATATAGAAAGAGGGTATCATTTTGAATATAAGAATTGAACAATTACGTAAAAAAATGAATAAAGAGCAAGTAGACGGGTTAATTATACAAAGTGTAGCCAATCGAAAGTATATGAGTTTATTTACAGGAAGTTCAGCGTTTCTATATATTTCACAACAACAACAAGTGTTATTAACAGATTTTCGATATGTAGAACAAGCTAATATACAATCACCTAATTATCAAGTAATTGATTATGGTAAAAAAGGATTATATACAACGCTTAATGAATTATTAAAAAAAGATCAAGTTATACGTTTAGGATTTGAGGCAGAAGGAATTACCTATGCTCAATATGATCAATACAAAGAAAAATTAGAAGTAAAAGAGCTAGTTCCTATTTGCAATTGGATTGAATCTCTTCGAATGATTAAATCAGAAGATGAAATTCGATGTATCCAAAAGGCAGCTTCTATTGCGGATCAGGCTTTTACTCATATTTTATCGTTTATTAAAGTAGGAGTAAGCGAAAAAGATATTGCTTTAGAATTAGAGTTTTTCATGAAAAAACAAGGAGCTGAAAATCTTTCTTTTGATACGATTGTTGCTTCTGGTGTTCGTTCATCTCTTCCTCATGGAGCACCAACAGATAAAAAAATTCAATCTGGAGATTTTGTTACAATGGATTTTGGTTGTATTTATCAAGGTTACTGTTCTGACATGACAAGAACAGTTGTTGTAGGAAAAGCAAATGAAAAACAAAAGAAAATTTATCATATTGTATTAGAAGCTCAAGAAAAGGCATTAAAAAATTTAAAAGCTCAAAAAACAGGCAAAGAAATTGATACAATTGCTAGAAATATCATTAGTGAACAAGGATATGGAGATTATTTTGGACATGGATTAGGACATAGTGTAGGTTTAGAAATACACGAATCTCCTAGATTATCCATTAACGAAGAAACTATACTAAAACCAAATATGTCAATGACAGTGGAACCTGGAATTTATATTCCGGATTTTGGTGGAGTTCGTATTGAAGATTTAGTTATTATTACAGAGGATGGAGTTTGTAATTTAACTACATCTTCAAAAGAATTGATTGAGCTATAAAAGAAAAAAGGATATTGAAAAAATCACTTTTTTGGTTTAAACTATACAAGAAATGTTTCAAAGGAGGAAAATATAATGATATCAGCAGGAGAATTTAGAAATGGCGTCACCATTGAATATGAAGGTGATATTTATGTTGTTATGGAGTTTCAACATGTAAAGCCAGGAAAAGGTGCGGCGTTTGTACGAACAAAATTAAGAAATTTAAAAACAGGTACTATTGTTGAAAAAACATTTAGACCTAATGAAAAAATGCCTCGAGCTCATATTGAAAGAAAAGATATGCAATATTTATATTCGGATGGAGAATTATTTCACTTTATGGATATTGAAACATATGATCAAATTGCTCTTAATCAAGAACAATTAGGAGATGCATTAACTTTTGTAAAAGAAAATGATATGGTTAAGGTTTTATCTCATAAAGGAATTGTATTTGGAGTTGAACCACCTTTATTTGTAGAATTAGAAATTACAGCTACAGAACCTGGTTTTAAAGGAGATACCGCTACAGGAGCTACTAAACCAGCTACTGTAGAAACAGGAGCTACTGTACAAGTTCCTTTATTTATTGAAAATGGTGAAAAAATTAAAATTGACACTCGTACGGGTGAATATTTAGGTCGAGCTTAGGCTATACTGATAGATATAATATCTTAAAGGAGGGATTGCCATGTCTCTCATAAATGAGCAGGTGGCATATTTACAAGGACTTGTTAATGGTTTAGAGCTTGACGAAGAAACAAAAGAAGGAAAAGTACTAATGGCTATTATTGATGTGTTAGAAGATATGGCTTTAGTTATTTCAGATCTAGAAACATTTGTTGATGATTGGTTTCAGATGGATGAAGATCCTAGTGAAATATATTCCTATTATTGTCCAAATTGTGGGGCTCCCATTGAAGTAGAAGAGGAAACAATAGAAAATGAACAATCTTTGGTTTGTCCAAAATGTGGCGATCCCATTCATATATCTATTGCTTGTTGCGACCACGATCATGCTTAACTGTGTATAATTTTTATACACAGTTTTTTTTACGTAAAATTGTGTTCTACTTTTGGACATCCCTTCATAGATATGAGATAAAAGGAGGGAATAAGATGAATATAAAAAATCATCTACTACAAGTTTGTAGCCCAACAATACAAAATATTCTTAATACTATTTCGTATCAACAATTTGAGAAAATCGAAGAGATTCGTATAAGAGTTAATCAACCTCTTTTTATTAAAAATGCAAAAGAAGAACAGTTTATAACTCCATATGGGAAATGGACTTCATATCCAACGGAAGGTTATATTTGTGTTTTAGAAGATATTTCATTGACATTAGAATTAATGAGTGATTATTCTTTATATGCTTTTGAAGAAGAAATTAAACATGGTTATTTAACTCTTCCAGGTGGACATAGAGTAGGATTAACAGGAAGAGTCATTATAGAAAATGGACAAGTTAAAAATTTAAAATATATAAATGGATTAAATATTCGTATATCTCATGAAAAGATTGGTTGTGCTGATCCTATTATTCCTTATGTAATTAGTGGCAATTCAGTTTATCATACTTTAATTGTATCACCACCAGGATGTGGAAAAACTACTTTATTGAGAGATTTAATACGTCAAATCAGTAATGGTATTCCTAAACAAAGTAAAGGTTATACCGTAGGAGTAGTAGATGAAAGATCAGAAATTGCAGGATGTTATCAAGGGCTTCCACAAAAAAATATAGGATTTCGTACAGATGTTTTAGATGGCTGTCCTAAAGTAGAAGGAATGATGATGTTATTACGTTCTATGGCACCTGAAATTATTGCGGTTGATGAGATTGGAAGTGAAGAGGATATCTATGCTATTGAAAATGTATTAAACGCAGGTTGTAAAATTTTTTGTACAGTTCATGGAAACTCTATAGAAGATTTGAAAACAAAACCAGTGTTATCGGCCTTATTACATAAAAAAATTTTTGAAAGAATTATTTTTTTAAGTCATCGTTGTGGACCAGGAACCTTAGAAAAAATTATGGATGGTACTAATTGGGAAAGGACGATATTATGATAAAAATAATAGGTATCTTACTCATTTTAATATCTTCTGCCTTAATAGGAACTTATTTTTTAAAAAGACATTTATATTATGTGGAAGATTTACAAATGTTATACAAGGGGCTGACTATGTTAGAAAGTGAAATTTATTATTCAAAATCTCCTTTACCCATAGCATTAGAACAAATAGGTATACGTTTAGAAACCAATGTACGATTATTTTTTATAGAAACAACAAAAGAGTTAAAGAAAAAAACGGGAAAAAGTATTTCAGTTATTTGGGAAGATATAATTAAGAAAAATATAGAATATACTTATTTAACTTCAGAAGAAGAAAGACTATTAGTTTCTTTTGGAAAAACTTTAGGGTACTTAGATCGAGAAATGCAAATAAAAAATATTATGCTAATTAAATCTTATTTAGAAGAACAAATTCAACAAGCGATTAATTATAAAAACCAACAAGCAAAATTATATCAACGTTTAGGTATTTTAGGAGGACTTTTAATTTCCATTATTTTATTTTAAACAATAGCATATCAAAATTATTTGTTTTATATCATTTATATATCAAAATAAAGGGAGGAGTTTTATGGATATTCAAATTGTATTTAAGATTGCTGCTGTTGGTATTTTAGTATCTGTATTAAATCAAGTACTTATACGTTCTGGACGAGAAGAGCAAGCGATGATGACAACTTTAGCTGGGTTAGTAGTTGTTTTATTTTGGGTTATTCACTATATTAGTGATTTGTTTCAAACTGTTCAAACGTTATTTCAATTGTAGAAAATACAAAAAGGACGATTATGATGGATATAATACAAATTGTTGTTTTAGGATTAGTAGCTACTATATTAAGTTTAATATTAAAAAAACAAAATCCAGAATTTAGTCTTTATATCAGTATAGTAACAGGCATTTTAATTTTCTTTATGACTTTAAATAAACTTTCGATTGTATTAGATATGATTAAAAAAATTACTCAAGAGATAGAAATAAGTTCTGTTTATATTCAAATTATTTTTAAGATTATAGGCATTTCTTATATTGCAGAATTTGGGTCTCAATTATGTAAAGATGCTGGAGAAAATGCCATTAGTTCTAAAATAGAATTTGCAGGCAAAATCCTTATCATGGTTATATCCGCTCCAATAATAATAACATTAATGGATCTTATTACAAATTTATTAACCTAGAGGTGTAGGTATGAAAAGAAAACCAATAATCTTAATTTTATTGATCTTTATAGTAGGACATACCCTATTAATATATGCAGAAGAAACAAGTAATCTTATAGAAAATCAAATGAAGGATATAAATTTTCAAGAAATGGAAGAACTTCTGTATAATTTAAAACAGCAGTCTTATATAAACTATCTTCAAGATTTAAATTTTAAAGAAATAGTAAAACAAGTTGCTTTCGGTCAAATTTCTATTTCGACACCAGAAGTGATAAATATATTAATTACTATTATCTTTAAGGAATTTTATTATCAAAAGAAATTAATAGGTAAATTTATTATAATCAGTATTGTTTCTGCTATAATGAAAAATTTTACAGAATCCTTTAAAAATAAGGGAGTTGCAGAGATGGGATTTTATACTATTTATCTTGTTTTTATTCTTTTACTTTTTCAATCTTTTGAAGTAGCTGTAATCGTAACAAAAGAAACAACGGAAACATTGATTTTAATTATGCAATCTTTAGTGCCTACGTTAATGAGTTTTATGTTTCTATCAGGCAGTATTTCATCATCATCTATTTTTCATCCTATTATTCTTGTATCTGTTCAAACTATGGGAATATTAATTCAAAATATTTTTATTCCTGGTATTTTTTTCATGACAATATTAGCTCTTATTAATCAACTTTCTAAAAAACAAGTATTAAAACAATGGATTCAATTACTGAAGAAAGGAATTCAATGGGGTTTAAAAGCTGTGGCAGGTATATTTATTACTGTATTAGGGCTGCAGAGTCTAACGCTTCCTATTTTAGATAATTTTATACATAAGACAACGCAACATGCTCTTGGGAGTATTCCAGTAGTGGGAAATGTATTAACAGGTGCTGTTGATACGGTTTTAAATTGTTCTATTTTGATTAAGCAAGCGGTAGGGATAGGAGGAATTATAGTATTAGGTGTTTTTTGTATTACACCTATTTTAAAATTAGTTTCCTTTGTTTTGTTATATAAATTAACAGCAGCTATGATACAACCTTTAGGAGAGCAAAGAATTGTACATTGTATGAATTATGTAGGGGAAAGTTGTCAGTTATTATTAAGTTGTTTATCCATATTAACTATTCTATTTATTGTTAGTATTACAATGATGGTTGGTATGACAAATATAGGAGCTATCATTCGATAAGATATTAAGGTACAGTGAGGAGGGTTATATGATAAGTTTTATTAAAGAATGGGTATTAAATATTAGTTTATTTTTAATTGTAATTTCATTTATAGAACAAATTTTACCAAGATCACATTTCCAGAAATATATAAAATTTTTTATGGGATTCTTGTTAATGATTATTTTAATTACTCCGTTACAAAATTGGCTTACTAGTAAAGATCCTTTAAGTATTCCTATTTTTGATAAAAGTTTAGAAATTGAAAAAAAATCAATTTTACAAAATTCAATTAATTACAAAGAAAAACAACAAAAATGGATTGTAGAAACATATAAAGAAAATTTAAAACAACAAATAGGTCAACTATTTGAAAATAAACAATCTTTTACCATAAGTGATATTCAAATAAAAATAATAGAAGATATAAATAATTCTAAGTTTGGGGAAATTCTTCAAATACAAATGAATATTTTCATAAATACAATACCTAAGAAAAAAAAAATTAATCATATATACATAGAAAAAATTAGGATTTCTCAAAAATCAAAAGAGCCTGATTATACGGTTGTAGATAACGAAGAACTTTTATTGATAAAAGATATAAAAAATACCTTATCAAACTTCTATAATATGTCCGATGATAATATATATATTACTATACAAAAGAAATAGGAGTGTGATGAAATGAACTGGTTTGATGAATTATTTAGAAAAACAGAAAAAGGCAATCATAAAAAACTGACTCATTTAATATTTATATTAGGACTAGGGATTATTTTTATTTACATTTCTAATCATTTTTTTAGTCCTACTGTTTCTCCTATAACGAAAGAAGAACAAACTAAAACATCTACTACTTCTGATATAAAAGATCAATCCCAAGAATCATTTGAGAAACAATTAGAAAAAAGATTAATTGAGAGTTTAGGTAAAATTGAAGGGGTTGGTAAAGTTGATGCAATGATTACTTTAGAATCTAGTAAAGAAATTGTCATTAATAAAGATACACCTTTTACAGAATCAACAACAAGAGAAGAAGATGGGGAAGGAGGGAATAGATATATCTCCAATCGTGATATAGAAGAAAAAACAATTATGAAAAATACAGGTAATGGGATTACAGAGCCTATTGTAATTATGGAAAATGAACCCATTATAAAAGGAATTATTATTATTGCAGAGGGAGGAAATGATCCATACATAAAAAATCAACTTATTAAAGCATCAGAGGTATTATTAGGAATTTCTAGTAATAAAGTTCAAGTGTTTAAAATGAAATAAAAGAGGAGGAAATAGAATGCATGTTTTTAAAAGAAATCAAATTATTGTAACATCGTTAGTTATTATGATAGCTATTGCTGCTTATTTAAATTATGTAGACAGAAAACCTTCAGAAGGGGATTTAGTATTTCAAAACGATGAAAATATGACAATGAGTACATTAGTACCAAATGAAGAAGAAGATTATTATGTTGATATTGATTTAGCGGAAATGGATGAAATAGATTTAGATATAGCAGAAGTAGATACAACCGGTATAGAAGCGGGAGAAAAAGGAGAAAACAATAATATAACAATAATTGAAAATACAACATCAGATGGCGATAAAAAAGAAGAACCTGGTGCAGCAATTTTTGTAAATAGTCATTCGGTAAATACACCTTATTTTATTACAGCAAAAATTGAAAGAGAACAATCCAGAGCTCAACAAAGAGATCTTTTAGCAGAATGTATTAATAATAAAAACTTTCCTAAGGAAGAAAAAGCTCAGGCTTCTCAAGATTTATTAACTCTCCGAAAACGAATTGAACAAGAATCTGCATCAGAAGCAATGATTGAAGCCAAAGGTTTTGAAGAAGTATTTGTACGTATGGGTGATGATACAGTAGATGTAGTAATTCATTCAGAAGGTTTATCAGAAGCAGAAGCAGCTCAAATTTTAGATATTGTAAATCGTCAAACCGGTGTAAGCTTAGATAAAATCTATATTAGTCCTCTAAAAACCAAAAATTAGTTTGCAAAAAGCCGTATATTTGTTATAATTAAAATGTAAAAATATAGGGATACAAAAGTTAAACGATTTATAAAATATACGTTATGATAGTTATAGGAGGTAAATATATGGAGGGCAATAAAGCAGTTACAATACAAGGAACGGAAAAAGTAGGTCAAGTACAGATTGCTGATGAAGTTGTGGCTATTATTGCAGGTTTAGCTGCTATTGAAGTAGAAGGTATCGCAGGAATGGCAGGAAATTTTACAGGAGATTTAGTAGAAATTTTAGGCATAAAGAATTTATCCAAAGGAGTTACTGTTGCAGTCGGTAATGAAGATGTTGCTGTTGATTTAGATATTGTTATACAATTCGGAGTGAAAATTCCAGAAGTAGCCAAAGCAGTTCAACAAAAAGTAAAAAATTCTATTGAGACGATGACTGGTTTAACGGTTACAGAAGTAAATCTTCATATTACAGGGATTCACTTTGAAAAAATGAAACAGAAAAAAGTAGAAAACATAGAAGAAAGATAGGGACAATTATTCATTTAACCCTTAGATATTGTACTTTATATCTAAGGGTTATTATCGTAAGTATGCATTATAAGAATAAAAATATACTAGTAAATCCTTAGGAGGACAAAAGATGAGCAGACGTTTAGCTCGAGAAGAAGTTTTTAAGCTTGTATTTCAAATAGATTTTGTACAAAATTCAGACGAAAAACGTGAACAAATTGAATTATATTTTTCTCAAAATCCAAAGTTAGAAAAACTAGATACTCGTTTTATTATAGAAGAAGTAGAGGGTATACAATCTTATCAAAAACAAATTGATGCTATTTTGGAACAGTATGCAGAAGGATGGAAAATTTCTCGAATGGGAAAAGTAGATTTAGCTATTTTACGATTGGCTGTGTATGAAATATTTTATGCTTTGGATATCCCAATTAGAGTAAGTATTAATGAAGCAGTAGAATTAGCTAAAAAATTTGGTGAAGAGTCTTCTCCTGCTTTTGTTAATGGCGTATTAGGAAAAATTGTTTCTCAAGAGCAGGTAGATGCAGATGATTAATCAACGTATTTTTACTGTTAGTGAAATTAATCGGTATATAAAAGGTATCTTTGAAGAAGATATTTTATTAAGTGGATTATTAATAAAAGGAGAAATTTCCAATTTCAAACCTCATCGTTCAGGACATATTTATTTTACTCTAAAAGATGAAGGAGGAGCTGTATCTTGTGTTATGTTTCGTAGTTATGCACAACATTTGATGTTTGTTCCGGAAAATGGTATGTCTATTATCATTAAAGGCTATGTTTCTTTATATGAAAAATCAGGACAATATCAGGTATATGTTCAAAGTATGGATCCAGCGGGTAAAGGAACATTACAATTAGCTTATGAACAATTAAAAAACAAACTACAACAAAAAGGTTATTTTGATGAGGAGAGGAAAAAGAATATTCCCTTTTATCCCAATACAATAGGAATTATTACATCAGGTACAGGAGCTGCTATTCGTGATATTATTCAAATTGCAAAACGTAGAAATCCATCCATATCTTTGGTGGTATATCCCGTACTCGTACAAGGAAATGAAGCTGCTGCAAGTATTGCAAATGGTATTAGGCAATTTAATCGTTGGGGGCAGGCAGATGTATTGATTATTGGAAGAGGTGGAGGTTCCTTAGAAGATTTATGGGCCTTTAATGAAGAAGTAGTAGCTCATGCTATTTTTGAATCTAAAATTCCGATTATATCAGCTGTTGGACATGAAACTGATTTTACCATTTCGGATTTTGTGGCTGATTTGCGAGCGCCTACTCCCTCAGCAGCAGCAGAATTAGCAGTTCCTTCTAAAATGGAACTGGTAACTCAAATACATGCACAAAAAAAACGTTTAGATACTTTAATGCAGTATAAATTAAATAGTTTGATAGAACAATTATATTCACTTAAAAATCGTTCTTTTTTTCGTCACCCTCTAGAATTGATTCATCCTTATCAGCAATATATGGATCAAATAGAAAGAGCTCTTTATAAAAATATAAATAACTTATTAAAAGATTTTCGTACTCAGTTATTGCAAATGATGGATAAATTGGAGCTTTTATCTCCGTTATCTCATTTACAGCGTGGATATAGTATTATATTAAATAAAGATAATTCGTTAATAACTTCAGTTAATCAAATTAAGAAAGAGGATCTATTATCTCTTAAGATCCACGATGGAACAGCTAATGTTTGTGTAATCAATGTTCATAAGGAGAGTGAGAATGAATGAAAGAACAAGAAAGCATGAGTTTTGAAAAAGCACTAAAAAAATTAGAGGAGATTGTTGAACACTTAGAAAAAGGAGATACTTCTTTAGAAGAGTCATTAAAATATTATCAAGAAGGAGTTATATTAGCAAATTTTTGTACTAAGCAATTAGAGAAAGCAGAAAAACAAGTTTTAGTATTACAAGAAGAAAACAATGGAGAGTTTAAGACAGATTTATTTTTAGAAAAGGAGAGTTCTTATTGAATATAGAATCTATGTTAGCTAACAAAATACAAAAAGTAGACAAGCTGTTAAAGAATTATTTAACCCCTAATTCAGAGTATGAAGAAAAAATTTATGAAGCCATGAAATATAGTATTTTCGCTGGCGGAAAGAGAATTCGTCCTATTTTAATGATAGAAGCATATAATGTGTTAAATAATTATGAAAAAGCTGTCGAACCTTTTGCTGTAGCTATTGAAATGATCCATACATATTCCTTGATTCATGATGACTTACCAGCTATGGATGATGATGATTATCGTCGTGGAAAATTAACAAATCATAAAGTATATGGAGACGGGATTGCAATTTTAGCAGGGGATGCACTATTAAACTTAGCTTTTGAAATCATGATAGAAGGATCTTTACAAAATGATATGAAATTAGGGTTACAGGCTATGAAAATTCTTGGTGAAAGATCTGGAGTTCATGGAATGATTGGTGGACAAGTCATAGATCTTTTATCTGAAAACAGAGAAATATCAATAGAAACAGTAACTTACATACATGAGCATAAAACAGCAGCTTTAATTCATGCAGCAGTAGAAGTAGGTGTTCTTTTAGCAGGAGGAACAAAAGAACAACTAGAAAAAATGAAAAAATTTGGATATTATCTAGGTATGGCTTTTCAAATTCAAGATGATATTTTAGATAAAATTGGTAAACAAGAAATTTTAGGTAAGTCAATAGATAGTGACGAAAAAAACAAAAAGGCAACATACGTGTCTTTTTATGGATTAGAAAAATCAAAAGAACAAGTTATATTGTTATCAAAAAAAGCTTTTGAGTGTTTAAACTATTTTGGAGAATCTGCTGACTTTCTTAAGCAATTAACAAAATATTTGATGGATCGAAATTATTAGGGAGGTGCCAAATGAAAGAATGGAGTTTTTATGGATATAATTATGTACTTAGTGTATCCATTATTTCATGGTTTGTGGCACAATTATTCAAAGTTTTTTTAGTTCTTATTCAAACAAAAAAAATTGATTTTTCTCGATTTATTGGTTCTGGAGGAATGCCTAGTTCTCATTCAGCTTTTGTTAGCGCTATGGCTATATCAGTAGGTAGACAGGAAGGATTTCATTCACCATTATTTGCGGTATGTTCTGTTTTGGGTCTTATTGTTATGTATGATGCTGCAGGAGTTAGAAGAGCAGCAGGAAAACAGGCTACGGTTTTAAATAAAATTATTGATGAGTTTGGTGATTCAAATTTAAAATTAGAAGAACGATTAAAAGAATTATTAGGACATACACCTTTTGAAGTTATTGCAGGAGCTATTTTGGGAATGATTATAGGTTTTGTCTTGTAATATTTAAGATTTTAAGTATCCAATTTATTGATATTGAATTTTTATGATAACTCTGTTATAATATTTTACACAAGACTTTCTCAAAATTGAAGATGCAGTATTCTAGTCAGTCTTTTTAATTCTGAAGACGGGCCTAAAAATCCGTTTAAGGGCATATCGATGAAGTTCCTGGTGTTGGCTGGTGACGCCCAGTTGCGGGCTGATGCTGGGAGTTAAGATTGGAGGGCGATCCACAATGGCATGTGGGCGTTGACCCTTCTTTCGTGGAGACTTATGTATGTGGATATAGTGGATATCTACAACATAAGAATAAACCTGTCATGCGGTTTAATAAGCTGTGGACAGTGTAGCCTGCCTTGCGTAAAAAGTGGAGGATATTGATTTACACAAATTTTTTTTGGCCAAGAAAAATTTGTGACTGTCAATAAAAACCCTTTTTGCAAAAGAGGCTAGGAATTAAAAATACTGTTGAGGAAAACTCCTAGACTGTTCGATTAGAGATATATATAGGATTACAGTGCGGCTAATCGGTGATCTAGCTCTATTGTTGGCAACACAATAGGAATTTATTTAAAGGGAAACCACTTTTTTGGTGACAAAAAAGTATAGATTCGGGAAAACCTGCTAGACCTTAAGCTGCAAAATTTACTATATATATTATCTTTAATTTTGAGAATTTATTGAAGGAGATTTAGTTTGAATAAAAAATCATCCAATCAGAAAAATAAAATTAAATTTAAAACAACTTACCATAAATCTATTAACTATTCATGGCTAGTGGGAATTACGATAGGAACTTTATTGTTAGCCATTTTATTTGGTTATATATCTTTGATTTTTATGGAAAAATTAAATGTTATTGGTGCTTCTTTGATTTTATTTCTTTTAATTTTTATTGGGGTTTTTTTTGATATTTTAGGAATTGCAGTAACAGCTGCTGATGAGGTTCCCTTTCACTCTATGGCTTCAAATAAAGTATCTGGTGCGAAAGAAAGTATTTTTTTAATTCGTAATGCAGGTATCGTGGCTAATTTTTGTAATGATGTTATTGGAGATATTTCGGGAATTATTTCTGGTACAGCAACAGGAGCAATTATACTAAAAGTAAATCAAATTTATTCTATTAATTCTGTATTATGGAGCATACTTTTAACAGCCATGGTAGCTGGAATAACTGTAGGCGGAAAAGCCTTAGGGAAAGAATTAGCATTAAAAAAAGCAAATGAAATTATATATCAATTAGGTATGATTTTACATATATATTCGCTTTTGAAAAAAGCTATTGTTAAAAAAAGCAATGAAAATAACATATAAAGTGACAATCCTTTTAAATAGAGGGTTGTCACTTTTTTAAAAAAATATGTTAAAACAAAGAAAAATATGGTATGATATAGACATGTTTGGATTTTATAAAGAAGGTGAAAATGTGAAAAATCAATTAGAACAAATTCATTCACCGAAAGATCTCAAAACATATAATATAAAACAATTAGAAGCGTTAGCTAAAGAGATACGAAGTTTTTTACTACAGTCCATTAGTCAAACAGGTGGACACTTAGGTTCTAATTTGGGTGTTGTAGAATTAACACTAGCTTTACATTATTGTTTTGACTCTCCTAAGGACAAGCTGATTTGGGATGTAGGTCATCAATCTTATGTTCATAAAATAGTAACAGGTCGAAAAGATTTTTTTTCTACTTTGAGACAAACAGATGGACTGAGTGGCTTTCCTAAAACAGTGGAAAGTAGTCATGATATCTTTAATACAGGTCATAGTTCTACGTCTATTTCAGCTGGTTTAGGTTTAGCTAAAGCAAGAGACTTAGCCAAAAAAGATTTTTCTGTTATTTCTATTATTGGAGATGGATCTTTAACAGGTGGCATGGCATTTGAAGCACTAAATGATGCAGGAAGAGGGAATACAAATTTGATTGTCGTTTTAAATGATAATCAAATGTCTATTTCTCGAAATGTAGGAGGTTTATCTCAACATTTAAGTAAAATAAGAACAGAACCTATATATCTTGAAATAAAAGATGATATGGAACAAATATTAAAAAAGATTCCAGGTATTGGACCAGGTTTAATTCAAACTATGGGAAAAGCTAAAGAAAGTATTAAGTATTTTTTTATTCCAGGTATTTTATTTGAAGAATTAGGTTTTACTTATGTAGGCCCTATTGATGGTCATAACCTAGAATCATTAATTACTGTCTTTAAAAAAGTGAAGAATATGAAAGGTCCTATCTTTGTTCATGTAAAAACAATTAAAGGGAAAGGGTATCATCCAGCAGAAACGAAGCCTTGTAATTATCATGGTGTAAGTCCATTTTCTTTAAAAACTGGGAAACCGATACAAGATTCAAAACAAGAAACTTATTCTGAAGTTTTTGGGAAAACATTAGTACGTTTGGCACATAAGAATAAAAAAATAGTAACCATTACAGCAGCTATGCCAGAAGGAACAGGATTAGGTTTTTTTTCAAAGATGTATCCTCAACGTTTTTTTGATGTAGGTATTGCAGAACAACATGCGGTAACTTTTGCAGCTGGTTTAGCTACAGGAGGATATAAGCCGGTGGTAGCTATTTATTCATCCTTTTTACAAAGAAGTTATGATCAAATTCTTCATGATGTTTGTTTACAAAATCTTCCTGTTGTTTTTGCTATTGATCGTGCTGGCATTGTAGGAGCCGATGGAGAAACACATCAAGGAATATTTGATTTATCTTATTTATCGCATATTCCTAATTTAGCTTTAATGGCACCTAAAAATAAAATAGAATTTATACAAATGTTAGAATATGCTATTTCCTATCAGGGTCCTATAGCTATTCGTTATCCACGAGGAAGTGTTTCTAATATTTGTTCCACCATACAAACTCCTATTTATCATGGAAAAGTTGAATACTTATTAAAAGGAGAAGATATTGGAATTATTGCTATTGGGAAAATGGTTGATACAGCTTGGAATGTAGTAGAAAAATTACATAAAAGAGGATTTCATCCATCTTTAATTAATGCGAGATTTGTATCACCTATAGATGAAAAAGCTATTTTACAAATAGCCAATCAAAATTCTTACTTATTTACTATAGAAGATAATATTATATCTGGTGGCTTTGGTATGAAAGTATTAGAAATTTTAATGAAATATGAAATAAATCACATTTCATTTCACGCTTTTGGATTTCCTAAAAAATTTATTGAACAAGGAAATTGTGAACAACTTTATCTTAAATATGGTTTGGACTCAGATAGTATAGCAAGGGAAATGATAATGCGATGTAAAAAAAATAGAATTAAAGGTGATGTGAAAAATGGATAAGCAACCAAAAGAAAGACTTGATATACTTTTGGTAAACAATCATTTAGCGTCTTCTCGAGAACAAGCAAAAGCTTTTATAATGGCTGGACAAGTTTATGTAGAGGATCAAAGAGAAGATAAACCAGGGGCGAAATTTGCTACAGATGTAAATATTATTTTAAAGCAAAATCAAAAACCGTATGCAAGTAGAGGTGGGTATAAATTAGAAAAGGCATTACAATCTTTTCCTATTTCTTTAAATAATAAAGTTGCTTTAGATATAGGAGCTTCAACTGGAGGGTTTACGGATTGTATGCTTCAAAATGGAGCTAAAAAAGTATATGCAATAGATGTAGGATATGGTCAACTAGCTTGGGAATTACGACAAGATTCTAGGGTAATCACCATGGAAAAGACGAATATACGTTATGTACAGCCAGAAGATATACCAGAAAAAGCAGATTTTGCTTCGATTGATGTATCTTTTATTTCTCTGACAAAAGTATTACCAGCTGTAAAGCATCTTTTGAAAGATAATGGTGAAATTGTATCTTTAATTAAACCTCAATTTGAAGCAGGTAGGGAGAAAGTAGGGAAAAAAGGAGTAGTTAAGGATCCTAAAATTCATAAACAAGTAATTTTAAATATTATTAATTTTGTTCATTCACAAGGCTTATTTGTTTATCAATTAGATTATTCACCTATTAAAGGACCAAAAGGAAATATTGAATATTTATTATATATTGGTTTAACTCCTTTAGTATCAAAATCAGATTTAAATATAGATGACTGTAAAGATCAAGTACAACAGATTGTACAAATGGCTCATGAAAACCTTAAATAAGGAGGAGTGAGATGAAAATTATAGGACTTGTTCCTAATTTAAAAAAGGATATTGATTTACAACATACTCGGTCTTTAATTCAATGGTTAGAACAAAAAAAGATACAAGTAAAAATTCCTCAAACTATAGGTGGTATTTTAGGACGAATAGATTTAGAGTGTTCGATAGAACTTTTATATCAACAAGCTGACTTTTTGGTTGCTTTAGGTGGTGATGGAACTATTTTAAGTACAGCTCGTCAGGCAGCTCCTTTTTCCAAACCTATTCTAGGAGTGAATTTGGGCAAATTAGGTTTTTTAGCAGAAGTAGAAAAAACAGCTTCGTTTACTGCTTTAGAACAAATATTGCAAGGTCATTATACAATTGAAAAACGTATGATGTTGGATGCCATCATCATTTCTCAAAATAAAATTTTATCAGATCCCTTTATTGCTTTAAATGATGCAGTGATTACAAGAGGATCTTTTTCACGAATGGCTGATTTATATATTTATGTTAATAATGAATTTGTAAATCGTTTTTCAGCAGATGGAATTATTATTTCTACACCTACAGGTTCTACAGGATACAATTTATCTGCTGGAGGACCTATTATACATCCTTCAACAGAAGCAATGGTTATTACTCCTATTTGTTCTCACTCTTTATATGCTAGATCTTTTGTTGTTTCCCAACAAGATATTGTTACAATTCATATTGGTGGACAGTATATAGATCAAGAAAATAATAAAATAGAAGAAGAGATTCCCCATGAAATGATGTTAACCTTAGATGGACAATTGGGATATAGTTTACAAAGAGAGGATAAAATTGTTATTCAAAAATCATCTTACTATACTCATCTTATTAAAACAACAGAACAAAATTTTTACGATATTGTAAGGAAAAAAATCGTAGGAGGTAGAAAGTGAGAGATAACAATGAAAGCAGAAAGACAATCTAAAATTTTACAGTTAATCAAAAAATACGAAATTGAAACTCAAGAAGAACTTGCAAATCAATTAATTGCTAGTGGATTTCAAGTTACTCAAGCAACTATTTCAAGAGATATTAGAGAGTTGAAACTTACCAAAATTACAACTTCTACAGGTGGACAAAAATACGCTGTATTAAATCCACAGGAACAACATATATCAAACAAACTGATTCGTGTATTTAGAGATGCTTTTGTTTCCATGGATCGTGCTCAAAATATTTTGGTTATTAAAACATTAACAGGGATGGCTATGGCAGTGGCTGCTGCCTTAGATGCTATGAATTTCCATGAAATTATTGGTTGTATTGCTGGAGATGATACTATTTTTTGTGCTATTCGAACAGAAGAAGATACTCTTGAAGTCATGAAAAAATTACAACGCTTAACGACTATACGTGTCTTGGATTAAATTCTATTATTAGATGGGAGGAAATGGATGCTAATCCATCTATATATTAAAAATATTGCATTAATTGATGAAATTCATCTTGATCTTCATGAATCTTTTAATATTTTAACAGGTGAAACAGGTGCAGGAAAGTCTATATTAATTGATTCTATTAATTTAGCTCTTGGTGGTCGAGTGAATAGAGAACTTATCCGAAATAAAGAGGAAGAGGCAGTAGTAGAATTGCTTTTTCAAATTCATAATGAGACCACCTTGAAAATACTAGAAAAGTTTGGTTTATCCACAGATGAAGAACAATGCTTATTAGTTTCTAGAACAATTCAAAAAACTGGTAGAAGTTTATCTCGTATTAATGGTAGGTTAGTAACTTTAAGCATGCTAAAAGAGATTACAGCACATTTAATTGATGTACATGGGCAACACGAACATCAATCTTTGCTCAATACGAGTATGCATATAGAATTATTAGATCAATTTTGTCCTAAAGAATTAAAAGAATTAAAACAACAACTTTCTATATTATATCAAAAATATAGTCAATTTAAACATCAACTTAATCGATTTAGTTTTAATGAACAAGAAAAAATAAGACAATTGGATTTATTAGAATTTCAGCTTAACGAAATAAATCAAGCTAATTTAAGAGAAGAAGAAGAAGAAAAATTATTAGTTAAGCGAAAAATTTATTCCAATGCTCAAAAAATATCTACAGGACTTTATCAAGTATATCAATTATTACAAGGTGAAAATCAACAAACTAAATCGGTAATTGAACAATTAGGTGAAGTAATTAGTATTTTGGGGGAATTAAGTACAATAGATCCCTCTCTAAATTCATTGTATCAAAATATAGAAACCATTCATATTCAGTTACAAGAGTATAATCGTGATTTATCAACTTATTTAGTCGAAATAGAAAATGATCCTCATATATTAGATCAAATAGAAAATCGTTTACATATTATTTATAATTTAAAACGGAAATATGGTTCTTCTATTACAGAAATTTTGCGATATAAAAAACAACTTGAATCTGAAATTGAAATCTTACAACATAGTCAAGAGCATAATGAATATATTCGTAAAGAAATGAATAAAATCCAAAAACAAATGGAAGAATTATGTCATAGTATAACAATTATAAGAAAAAAAACAGGACTTCAATTAGAGCAACAGATTGAAAAGCATCTTCAATCTCTTCAATTAAAAGATTCTAAATTTAAAATTTCTATCGAAAATAAGATCAATATTTCATCTAATGGCTGGGATAAAGTGGAGTTTCTAATTTCAACGAATATAGGGGAACCTGTAAAACCTTTGACCAAAATTGCCTCTGGTGGAGAAATGTCTCGTATTATGTTAGCTATAAAAACAGTATTGGCTGATGTAGATGATATTGAAACCCTTATTTTTGATGAAATAGATACGGGAATTAGTGGTCGAACAGCACAAAAAGTAGCAGAAAAATTAATGTTTATTGCAAAACAACATCAAATAATTTGTATTACTCATTTACCTCAAATTGCTGCTATGGCAGATCGGCATTATTTAATTCAAAAAACAACAAAAAATACTCATACAACTACATATATTCATTTATTATCAGATGAACAAATTATACAAGAATTAGCTCGTTTGGTTGGAGGAGCAGTTATTACTTCAACTACTTTAAAAAACGCAAAAGAAATGAAGCAATTAGCGAATCAATTAAAAGTCAATAAAAACTAAGTATATTTTTCCACTTTTTATTATTCCTAAGTATTTGTTTTTTTAAGATAAATTGGCTTGTATAATCCTACTTCAAAAAGGATATTTTAAAGATATAAAAGATAGCTTTGGAGTTAGGAAGTGGGAAAGTATGACATCAAAAATAAAACCTAAAAAAAGGATATTAAAAACTATTGTTTCTTTTTTTCTTCTTGTGATCGTTGTTGCAATTTTTTCAGTTCCTTTATTTTTAGTTCCTGAAGAGTTACGAATGATAGCAGGTATCGATCATAAATTTCAGCTAAATCTTCCAGTACAAGCTAAAATTATACCTGCAAAAGAAGGAGTATTAAAAGTAAATAATAAACCTGTAACAGATAATATTAATATTAGTTTACGTAAACCTTTTATTATGGAATCTTCTGAAACAGGTACACTAGATATGTATCTTCATTTATTTGGAATGATTCCCATTAAAAAAATGACGGTCGACATCATGCCTAATATAAAATTAATTCCTTGTGGAAAAACAGTAGCTGTACGCATTCAGACAGATGGAATTATGGTTTTAGGTACTGGAGTTGTTCATGGTTCAAATGGTGAAATTTATGAACCAAGTAAAGGAATTTTAGAATCTGGAGATCTAATATTAGAGATAAATGAGATTCCAATAAATACAATACAACAATTAATTGAAATGATTAATAACTCTTCTGAAAAGCCTTTAAAAATAAAAATAAAAAGAGAAGAAGAATTGATTGAAACATTGATTCAGCCTGTAAAAAGTGAAGATCAACGAACATACAAACTTGGAGTTTGGGTTCGAGATAGTACTCAAGGAATTGGTACCGTTACTTATATTAATCCTAATACAATGACATATGGAGCATTAGGACATGGAATTACTGATATTGATACAAAACAATTAATACCTATTCGCACAGGAACAATTATGGAAACGGAAATTACATCTATTCGCAAAGGTAAGAAAGGATTACCAGGAGAATTAAGTGGAACAATTATAGAAACTTCAGACACAATACTTGGTAATGTTGATGCAAATACTCAGCAAGGAATTTTTGGTGTTTTAAATTTAGATCAAGAAGATGTTTTAGATTATTCTTGTTATCCTATTGGTTTACAACATGAAGTAGAAGAGGGACCGGCTATTATACGTACCAACATATCCGGAAGCACTATTGAAGAATTTACAATTGATATTCAAAAAATTATTCGATATCATGATAATATAGGAAAAGGAATGATTATTAAGATTACGGATCCACGGTTATTAAGTCAAACTAATGGTATAATACAAGGAATGAGTGGGAGTCCTATTATCCAAAATGATAAAATTATTGGTGCTGTTACTCATGTATTTGTTCAAGAACCATCGAAAGGATATGGTATATTTATTGAAAATATGCTTAAAAGGGAGAAAGATATGGAAAATACTGGTAAAATTGCAATTAAGTAAGTAAAACGTCTAAAGCAGCCGATATTTCTTATTGATTTTATTAGACTTCAAACGTATAATATACATTGATGTGTAAAAAAGTAATTTTATTACTTTTGAAATAATTTATACAAAAGAATGAGGGGGATTTTGAAGTGAAAAATAATTGTATTCGTATTGTTGTAGCAGATGATAACCAAGATTTTTGTGAAGTTTTGACGGAATATTTAAACAATCAAGAGGACATGAAAGTAGTAGGAATTGCTTCAAATGGCTTAGAAGCTTGTGATTTGATTGTGAATGAACAACCAGATGTAGTCATTTTAGATATTATTATGCCTCATTTAGATGGAATTGGTGTATTAGAAAAAATGAGAGATTTAAATCTTCAAAAACGACCTGTTTCTATTATTTTATCTGCTGTTGGACAAGATAAAATTACAGAAAGAGCCCTTAATTTAGGTGCAGAATATTATATTATTAAACCTTTTGATATGGAAACATTAATGACTCGTATACGCCAATTAAAAGGGAAACATGAAATTATTCGTAGTAGTAGTACCATTCTTCATTCAAATAAGAATTCTTATATACCATCTGCGCGTAGTTTAGAAACAGAAGTTACAAATATTATTCATGAGATTGGTATTCCTGCTCATATTAAAGGCTATCAATATTTACGTGATGCAATTATTATGGCAATTAATGATATGGATATTTTAAATTCGATTACTAAGCAGTTGTATCCTTCCATTGCAAAACAATATAATACAACTCCTAGTAGAGTAGAACGCGCTATTCGACATGCAATAGAAGTTGCTTGGAGTAGGGGAAAAGTAGATACTATTGATCGTTTATTTGGATATACAGTAAATAATGGTAAAGGGAAACCTACGAATAGCGAATTTATCGCTTTAATATCAGATCGATTACGATTGGAATTAAATGTAGGATAAGATAGGAATTATAAGGATTTTAAGACATGGATATATTTTACACATAATCGTATATACCAATAAAGAATAATTGGATATCTATAAATAACTTTTTGAATAGCAATAAATAATTTTCTTTATTACAAATAACTTTTTTATTTAGTTAAAATAAAAAAGGTTCTATAAAAAATGTTGACGAGATAAAGTTTGTTTTATTTACTCCAACGTTTATTATAGAACCTTTTTAATTTATTATTTTATAGAACCAGTAAGTGATTAACTAAAAATTCATCGGGAGTAACATAAATAGTTTTATTTTTTTCATAAATAACAAAGCCTGGTTTTGAACCATTTGGTTTTTTTACAAATTTACGAAAGGTATAATCAACAGGTACATTACTTGAATTTTTAGCTTTACTATAATAGGCTGCAATATGTGCGGCTTGTAGAATGGTATTTTCAGGTATTTCACGTTGATTTGTTTTTACAATCACATGAGAACCTGGAATATCTTTCGTGTGAAGCCATAAGTCAGTCATATGAGCTAATTTCATTGTTAATTCATCATTTTGATAGTTGTTTTTTCCAACCCATATTTCAAAACCTTCAGTAGATTTAAAATGCAATGGTTTTCCTTTTGTCTTTCTTTGTTTTTGATTCTTTTTTTTCTTTTTTCGTATATATCCTTGTTCCAGTAGTTCTTGACGAATTTGTAATATATCTCCTTCTTCGGTGGCGGATTGTATAGAATTTAGAATACTTTCTAGATATTGAATTTCTTCTTCTGTTTCTTTTAATTGTTTTGTAGTAGCTGCAAAAGTTCTTTTAGCTTTATTATATTTAGAAAAATATTTTTGAGCATTTTGTGCAGGTGTTAGAGTGGGATCTAATGAAATAGTGATATTCTCTTGATTTTCATCATAATAATTCCTAACGACAATGGAAGAAGAACCAGATACAATTTGATAAATATTAGCAGTTAATAATTCTCCTTTTACTTTCCATTCATTTCTACGTTTAGTATCATGGAGTTTCTGTAATTGTAAATCTTTTTTCTTAAAACACCGTTCAAGATTTGTATGAATGTTTTTCTTTAAATCAGATGTTTTTTGTTGAAGACGGGTTTGTAAATCTTTTTTTAGATAAAAATGTTCGACTACTTCAGATATATTATTTTTATACGAAATTTCATATGGAGTATAATGATATAATGAGAACGAAGCAAATTCAATCATTTGTCCTTTTTCATTTTGAATTAAATTGGGTTGAAAAATGTTTGCTTTTATTTGTGACATAAGATCAATAAAATGTTTTGTTATTTGATGTTTTTGTTCTTCGTTTAATTGTGAAACTAAAATAGATCCATCTATTTGAGAACGAAAACAGATTTCAGAAGCAACGACAGGACTGATTCCAGAATAAGACTGATAAATGGCTTTTTGAATAGGAACATTTTGTTTTTGTTCAATCTTATTAAAAAATGTTTGTTTAGTAGATTTTAATGGATTCTCTTTATTTTGAGACGGAGGTAAGGTATAATAAGAATTAGGTAGAACTTGGCGAATAGAGCTCATTTCTTTTGTAACATGTTTAATGCTGTCAAGGATTTTGTTATTTTGATCAATAAGAATAATATTACTATGTCTACCCATCATTTCGATAATTAATTCTTTAGAACAAAGATCTCCTAATTCATTAAAGCCTTCTACGATTATTTTAATAATTCTTTCAAAAGAAGGTTGTTGAATATCTGTAATTGTATATCCAATTAAATGTTTGCGTAAAAGCATACAAAACATAGGAGGGTTCATAGGATTTTCTTTGTTTTGTGTAGTTAAATGAATGCGAGGATGATTAGGTTGTGCTGTTAAAAGTAATCGATATTGTTTGCCTTTTTGTCGAAGTAATAAAATTATTTCTTCTGATTCAGGTTGGTATACTTTATCAATTCTTGCATTTAATAATTTATTTTGTAATTCCCATTTTATATTTGATAGAACGATACCATCTAATGCCATAGTTATTCCTCCAATTTTATATTAAACAACATGGACGGATGAAAAACTGACTCAATCCATGATAAGGTTAGTATATCATTTTTTACAAATAGATAAAAGTACTTTTCAATTCGATTGGCAGATATTGACTTACTTTAATGAGTAGGTTATAATACCACAATAGAATTGATCTATTCAGAAAGAGATGATATGATGATTCGAAGTATGACTGGATTTGGTAGGGGCGAATATAATAAAGATCAACGAAAGTTTACTGTTGAAATACGAACCGTAAATCATAGGTATGGTGATATTAATATTAAATTACCTAAAACTATGGTATCTCTTGAAGAAAATATACGTAATTATATAAAAGAGAAAATAACTCGTGGGAAAATAGATATTTATGTTGGATTTGAAAGTTATTCCAAAGAAGATATCGAATTGAAATTAAACACTGCTTTAGCCGATATTTATACCGATAAATTAAATGAAATTAAACAAAGATATAAAATTTCTGATGATATTACACTATCATTGGTTGCTAAATTTCCAGATGTTATTACTGTTGAACATACTGTAGGTAATAAAGAATGGTTGTGGGATCTATTACAACCTGCTTTATATGATGCATTAAATGAATGCATGAGTATGCGAGAAAAAGAAGGAACTTTATTAAAAAATAATATTTTAAACAAACTTGTAATCATACAAGAAACATTAAATAAAATAAAAAAGCAAGCTCCTCTTGTTGTATTAGAATATAGACAAAAATTAGAAAATCGTTTAAAAGAACTTATTCATGATCAAGATATTGATGACAGTCGATTAGCTACAGAAATAGCTTTATTTGCTGATCGTTGTAGTATTGATGAAGAAATTGTAAGATTAGAAAGTCATATTCTTCAAATGAACGATATTTTAAATACTGGAGATATTGTAGGCCGAAAATTAGATTTTTTAGCACAAGAAATGAATCGAGAAGCTAATACAATTGCTTCTAAAGCGAATAATATTTTAATCACAAAAGGTGCTATTGATTTAAAAAATGAAATTGAAAAAATTCGAGAACAAATCCAGAATATCGAGTAAATCAATAAAATATAAAACAAAAAACAAGGAGGCATTAGTATGGAAATTAAATTAATTAATATTGGGTTTGGAAATATTGTATCAGCAAATCGCTTAGTAGCCATTGTAAGCCCCGAGTCAGCACCTATTAAACGTATTATCCAAGAAGCTAGAGATAAAGGTATGTTGATTGATGCTACCTATGGTAGAAGAACAAGAGCAGTTATTATTACAGATAGTGAACATATTATTTTATCAGCCGTGCAACCAGAAACAGTAGCACATCGTTTAAATTTTAAAAATCAAGATACAGATGCAGAAGAAATTGAAGAATAGACAGGTGATTTAGAGTGCAGAATAGTCATAAAGGAATTCTTATTGTTATATCGGGGTTTTCAGGATCAGGAAAAGGAACCGTTATTCATGAACTGATGAAAAATCCTAGATATGCTCTTTCCATTTCTGCTACGACTCGTAAACCACGCGTTGGGGAAGAGGAAGGTGTTCATTATTTTTTTAAAAGTAAACAGGAATTTCAATCGATGATTGAACATAAAGAATTACTAGAGTGGGCAATATTTTGTGATAATTATTATGGAACACCTAGACAATATGTAGAAGAGCAGCTGTTTAATGGAAAAGATGTAATATTAGAAATTGAAGTACAGGGAGCTTTGCAGATAAAGGAAATTTTTCCTGAATGCGTTTTAGTTTTTCTCACTCCTCCTAGTTTTGATATATTAAGACAACGCTTAGAACAACGAAAGACAGAAAATGCTTCTATAATTGAAAAACGTTTATATCGTGCAAAAGAGGAACTGGAATTTATGTATGATTATGATTATATTGTAATTAATGATATTCTTTCCGAAACGATTATAAATGTTAAAAATATTATACAAGCAGAACATTGTAAAACTGCTAGAAATCAAATATTTATAGAAAAATTAAAAGGAGAGTGATATTTGATGCTAAGACCTTCTTACGCTGATTTAATGGATGTTTTAAATAAAAGTAATCAAAAGGAACATCATCCTATGATTAATAGTAGGTATTCAGTTGTTATTGCAGCTGCAAAAAGAGCTAGACAACTAATTGATGGAAGTAAATCACCTATTGCTGATGAAATAAAAAAACCCTTATCTACAGCTATTCAAGAATTATATGAAGGACATGTTCAGGTAATAATTAAAGATAAATAAATCAGGACTATAATAAAACACCCATCTTTTCATAGGGTGTTTTTACCTTATAAAGGATGAATTAATAATGAGTCAAAAACTTTATGCAGAAGTTATTGTAGATATTGCTCATGAAAAAGTAGATCGCATTTTTCATTATTCTATTCCTGAAACTTTCCAATTTTTAATACAGATAGGAATGAGAGTTTTAGTACCTTTTGGACGATCTAATAAAAAAATGGAAGGCTATGTTTTAGGATTTACTTCTCAAAGTAATGTAGAAACCAAAAAAATAAAAAATATTTTACAAGTTGTTGACGATGTCCCAATTTTGAATTCAGAAATGATAGAATTGGTAAAATGGATGAAAGAACAATATCAATGTACGTTAATTGAATGTATTCATTGTATACTTCCTTCTGGAATCCAAGTTAAAAGTCAGTGGGTTATTGTATTGCCTAAAAATATTTCTCTTTTTAAAAGTGAGATTTTACAGCTTCCAACGAAAGCCCAATTAGTTTTAAAATATATTTATGAACAAGGTAATGAAGTTCCATTAAAAGATTTAGAAAATATATTTGGCCCCTCTATTAATAATATCATTTATACTTTACGAAAAAAGAAACTACTTTTTCAAAAATCTATTCCTAAAGTAAAAAATTTAAAGAAAAAAATAAAAGTAGCTTCTTTGATATCTCTTAAAATAGCAAGAAAAGCATATCAAGAATGTAAAGAAAAAAAATATTTTGCCCAAGCAAGAATTTTAGATTTTTTAATTCAAAATAATCAGGCTCCTTTAAGTGAAATTAAACAAGTATTACAAGTTTCTGATTCTTCCTTTCGTTCTTTAGAAAAAAAGGGAGTAATTATGATTGAAGAGGTAGAAGTAAAACGTGTACCTTATTTAGGTGGACCTAAGATAGAAGAACAAAATTTTATTCCTACTCAAGAGCAACAAAATGTGATACAATATATAGAAAAAGAATTGGATAGAGACAAGTCAAAAACAATACTTTTACATGGTGTTACAGGTAGTGGAAAAACAGAAGTATATTTGCAAATTATTGATAAATTGTTGCAACAAGGAAAGCAAGCGATTGTTCTAGTCCCTGAAATTTCATTGACTCCACAGATTACCCAACGTTTTATTCAACGTTTTGGGGAACAAGTAGCTTTTACTCATAGTAAATTATCAATAGGAGAACGATATGATCAATGGAGAAGAGCAAAAGAAGGGGAAGTATCTATTATGGTAGGTCCACGTTCTGCAGTATTTACTCCTTTTTCTTCTTTAGGGCTTATTATTATAGATGAAGAACATGAGACAACATATAAGTCGGAGACAACTCCTAAATACCATGCTAGAGAAATTGCACAAAAGCGTTGTGAAATAAATCATGGAATTGTTTTATTAGGTTCAGCAACTCCAACTATGGAAAGTTATTTTTTAGCAAAAAAAGGATGCTATCAATTATTGACTATGAAAAAAAGAGCTACCATTCATTCGCTTCCAGATGTTCATATCGTAGATATGCGTGAAGAATTAATGGAAGGAAATCGCTCGATGTTTAGTAAAGATTTATATAAGAATATTAAAACAAACTTAGAAAATAAAGAACAAACCATTCTTTTTTTAAATCGTCGAGGACATTCGACTTTTATTTCTTGTAGAAATTGTGGATTTGTCGCAAAATGTTCAAAATGTAATATTGCTTACACTTATCATACTTCTGGATCTTTATTAAAATGTCATTATTGTGGAGAACAAAAGAAAAGTCCTCGTATTTGTCCTCAATGTGGCTCGAGTTATATACGTTTTTTTGGTACAGGAACCCAAAAAGTGGAAGAAGAAACAAAAAAATTATTTCCTAAAGCTCGTATTTTACGTATGGATCTAGATACTACTGCAGGGAAATATGGACATACAAAAATTCTAAGTCAATTTTATAGAGGTGAGGGAGATATTTTAATTGGTACTCAGATGATTGCAAAAGGACATGATTTTCCTAAAGTAACATTAGTAGGTGTTTTAGCTGCAGATACTATGTTGTATATGGAAGATTTTAGGAGTTCGGAAAGAACCTTTCAGCTGTTAACTCAAGTTTCGGGTAGAGCAGGACGAGGAAATCAAAAGGGACGGGTATATATACAAACGTATACACCTGAACATTATAGTATTCAAACAGCAAAAGATCAAAATTATGAAAAATTTTATGAACATGAACTTATATTCAGGCAAGAAATGGAGTACCCTCCCTATAGTTATTTATATTCTATATTATTATCCGGTAAAAAAGAAAAAAAAGTTATTCAAACAGCTTTTCGTTTAGCTGAATTCTTTCATAGTTATGATCCAAAACAAGAATATCAAATTATTGGACCTAGTCCAGCAGTATTATCGAAAATTAATAATGAATATCGTTGGCGCATTATAATTAAACATAAAAATCAAACTTTATTGTCAAAATATGCGTATAATGGTATTAATCAATATTTACAAACCGAAAATATACAAGATGTTCAAATTTATAGAGATTTGAATCCTGTAATAATGTATTAGAATTAGAATAGGAGGAAAATAAATGGCATTACGAAATATTCGTGTGGATGAGGATGTAATTTTAAGAAAACGTTCAAGAGAAGTAGAAAAAATTACTTCCAATATTTTAACATTGGTGGATGATATGATTGAAACTATGCATGAAGCGGATGGAGTAGGATTAGCAGCTCCTCAAGTAGGTATTTTAAAACGTATTATTATTGTTGATATAGGTGAAGGTCCTATTGCTTTGATTAATCCTGAAATTATTAAGAAAAATGGAGAACAAATAGGTTCTGAAGGATGCTTAAGTGTTCCTGGAACCTATGGAGAAGTAAAACGTCCTCAAACAATTATCGTAGAAGGTTTAAATCTTCAAGGTGAAAAGATTCAAATAAAAGCGGAGGATTTTTTAGCTAGGGCTTTTTGCCATGAGATAGATCATTTAAATGGTATTTTATTTACAGATAAAGTTATTCGATATATGGAAGACTAAGAGAAATAGTATATATAATGAATACTATATTTGTTAAAAAAATTTGTGAATACAAATTTTTAGTAAATAAAGGAGAGAATCAAATGAATGTTATATTTATGGGGACCCCAGAATTTGCAGTGCCTTGTTTGCAAATGTTATTGGATTCACATCATAAAGTAACCGCTGTATTTACTCAACCAGATCGCCCAAAAGGACGAGGTAGACAATTAACTCCTCCACCAGTAAAAATATTAGCTCAACAACATCAGATTCCTATTTTTCAACCAGTAAAAATTAAAGATTCTGATATAGTGAAACAGTTACAAAATTTAAAACCAGATGTAATAGTTGTAGTTGCTTATGGACAAATTTTATCTAAAGAAATTTTAGAAATACCATCTTATGGTTGTATTAATGTTCATGCTTCTTTACTTCCTAAATATCGTGGTGCTGCTCCCATTCAATGGGCTATTATCAATGGAGAAACTTCTACAGGAATTACTACTATGTATATGGATATAGGTTTAGATACAGGAGATATCATTTTTCAAAAAAGTATTCCTATTACCTCAGATGATACAGCAGGTTCTTTACATGATAAACTAGCTAATGTAGGAGCAGAAGTATTGCATAATACTCTGTTACAGGTAGAAGCAGGAACAGCTCCTAGAACAAAACAACAAGAAGAAGAGGCAACATACGCATCTATTTTGAAAAAATCTACTGGTCTTATTAATTGGAATCAATCAGCTTTACAGATTCAAAATTTTATTCGTGGATTGTCTCCTTGGCCCAGTGCCTATACTTATTATAAGAATAATATGATGAAAATTTGGGATGTCAAAATTACAAATAAAATAAATGAAAATAAAAATGTTCCAGGGCAAATTATTAATATTACAGAACAAGAAGTAGAAGTACAAACAGGAAATGGTACATTAATTTTAAAAGAAGTTCAATTACAAGGAAAACGTCGAATGACTATCCAAGAATTTCTAAGGGGTAATACAATAGAAATAAATACTGTTTTAGGCAAGAATAAACATGGATCAACAAAGTAAGAGTTTTATTCATAGTATTTTTTTTATGATGGGTTTTTTCGCTCTTGGAATTGTAATTACTTTAGGGATACATTTTTTTGCATCTATAAAGATGTATGATATTTTATTTTTTATATTTATTTTCTTATTGGTTTTGGGTATAATATCCTTACTTATTATTATTGTATTATATTTAAGGATTTATAATTCTCAAAAAGTTTTTGGCAATCCAACTTGGTTTTTAAAAGGTCTTCGTTTTTTATATCCTTTTATGAATTTTATATGTCGTTTTTTTCAAATACCTCTTATTCCTTTACAACATTTTTGTATACAAATTAATAATAAATGTATTGAAACTACAAAAATAAAGATTTCTAAAAAGGATATTTTAGTATTAACACCTCATTGTATACAAAATAGTTCTTGTTCTATTAAAATAACTCATAATCCTAACCTTTGTAAACATTGTGGAAAGTGTCCTGTAGATGATTTACTTGATATAAAAAATAGATATTCCATATCTTTGGCCATTGTAACAGGAGGAACCTTAGCACGAGTTGCAGTTAAACAATATCAGCCTAAAATGATTATAGCTGTTGCCTGTGAAAGAGATTTAATAAGTGGTATGATGGATATTTCTCAAATTCCTGTTATAGGGATTTTGAATCAAAGACCTTATGGTCCTTGTAGGGATACTTACGTAGATGTAAATAAAATTGAATATTATATTCAAAAATATTCATACTAAAAAAAAGGGGAGATCAAGAATGTATGGTTATTTAGGTATTGATCCTATTTCTATTATTATTTTATTTCCTGCCATGATCCTTTCTTTATATGCACAGACTAAAGTGAATAGTACATTTCAAAGATATTTAAAAGTACCCAACTCACAAGGATATACAGGTGCAGAAGTTGCAAAACGAATTTTAGATATTGCAGGTGTTAGAGATGTTCGAGTGGAACCTATATCAGGTTCCTTAACGGATCATTATGATCCTAGATCAAAAGTATTACGACTTTCTGAATCTGTTTTTCAAGGACGTTCTGTTGCTGCTTTAGGAGTTGCAGCTCATGAAGCAGGGCATGCTATACAACATCATGAAGGATATATTTTTCTCAATATTCGTAGTGCTATTGTGCCTATTGTTAATATTGGTTCTCGTTTAGCAATGCCTTTAATATTATTAGGTGTATTTTTAGGAGCTATGGCAAGTTCTTTTGGTGCTATTTTTATACAATTAGGAATTTATTTATTTGCAGGTGTTGTTTTGTTTCAACTAGTGACTTTGCCAGTTGAATTTAATGCATCTAGTCGTGCAATCACTTTTTTAGATTCTTATGGTTTTTTAACCAATAGAGAAGTAAAACCAGCGAAAAAAGTTTTAAGTGCTGCTGCCCTTACCTACGTAGCTTCTGCTGCCGTAGCATTAGCGAATTTGCTTCGATTTATTGTATTATTTAGTGGCGGACGACGTAGAGATTAAAAGCGTTACATCGTAACGCTTTTTTAATGAAAATAATTTTTAGAGTTTGTTTTTAAATTTATTAAAACGGTAAATTATACGTTTTGAGGTTATAATAAAAATAAAATTATTGTGAGTATTATGGATAAAAATAAGGAGAAAGTATGAACAAAAACAGTAAAGTAAATCCAAGAAAAATTGCTGTATCTATTTTATGTGAAATTGATGAAGAGGGCAAATATGAAAATCTTATTTTACAAAAAAATCTTTCACAGTATAAAAAATTAACATCTTTAGACAAAGCTTTTATTACAGAATTAGTAAAAGGAGCTTTAGAAAATAAAATTCATATTGATTATATTATTAATCAATATTCCAAAATGAAAACAAACAAAATGAAACCTTGGATCTTAAATGTCCTTAGAATAGGAGTCTATCAAATAAAATTTTTAACCAAAGTTCCTGTATCTGCTGCATGCAATGAATCTGTTAAAATAACAAAACAGCGGGGATATCATTTTTTATCTAGTTTTGTAAATGGAGTTTTACGTAATATTAGTAGAAATATAGATCAAATTAAATATCCTAATGAGAAAACATATCCGATTCAATATTTAAGTATTTTATATTCTTATCCAACTTGGATTATTGAATATTGGTTAGAACAATATCCATATTCCTTTGTAAAAGCTCTATGTGAAGCAGGAAATGAAACTCCTAATGTGACTATTCGTTGTAATAAATTAAAAAGTAACCCTAAAATTCTTCAACAAATATTACAATTAGAAGGAGTTGAAGTAAAAACAGGACATTATATACCTCAAGCGTTACAACTAACAAAAACTTCTTCTATTGTAGATCTTCCTTCTTTTCAAAAAGGATTTTTTCAAGTTCAAGATGAAAGTTCGATGTTAGTTGCTATTATTTTAGATCCTAAACCAGGTGATACAATTATAGATCTTTGTTCAGCACCTGGAGGTAAGGCTACACATTGTGCTGAGAGAATGAACAATCAAGGAATTATTGTTGCTCGAGATATTTATGATTATAAACTTCATATGATACAAGATACTGCAAAACGGCTAGGAATTAATATTATAGAAACCGAGAATAAAGATGCTACGTTACAAGATAAAAATAGTATTGAAAAAGCAGATAAAATTTTAATTGATGCTCCTTGTTCTGGACTTGGTATTATTCGAAAAAAACCAGATATTAAATTTCAAAAAACGAGAAAAGATATTCAAAAGTTAGTAGTTCTTCAGCGAGAAATTTTAAAAAATTCTTGGCAATATGTAAAACCAGGAGGTATTCTTGTTTATAGTACTTGTACTATTACGTCCGAAGAAAATATAGAAAATATATTATGGTTTACCCAACATTATCCTTTTGTATTAGAAGATATCTCAAATTTTTTACCAAGTACATTACAAGATGAAAATACAAAAAAAGGATACTTACAATTATATCCTCATCTTCATCAAACGGATGGATTTTTTATTGCTCGTTTACGTAGAAAGGAGTAAAAAATGAAACAATACCAAGACCTACAATCTATGTCATTAGCGGATATAGAACAAGTAATGCTTCAATTAGGTGAAAAATCTTATCGTGCTAAACAAATTTTTCAATGGCTTCATAAACATTGTATTGATCATATAGACAAAATGAATAATATACCAAAACATACTCGGAAACAATTAATAGAAATAGCACCTTGGTGTAAAATTCAGTTATTAAAAAAATATAAATCACAAAAAGATGATACAATAAAATACTTGTTTACATTATCAGATCATAATATAATAGAATGTGTTTTTATGAAATATAGACATGGAAATACAGTTTGTATTTCTTCTCAAGTAGGATGTCGAATGGGCTGTCATTTTTGTGCTTCTACTTTAGAAGGATTAGTTAGACATTTAACACCTGGTGAAATGCTATCTCAAGTATATGAGATACAAAAAGATGTAGGAGAGAGAATATCGAATATCGTTATTATGGGAAGTGGTGAACCTTTGGATAATATGATGTCGGCTACTACTTTTATAGACACCATTACTTCACCGATAGGGCTTAATATTAGTCAGAGAAATATTACGCTCTCTACTTGTGGATTAGTTCAGCAAATATATCAATTAGCAAAATTACAATATCAAATTACACTGGCTATATCTTTACATGCACCAAATGATGACATTCGAAAACAAATTATGCCTATTGCATATAAATATTCTTTTGAAGAATTAATCAAAGCTTGTACTTATTATATTCAACATACAAAAAGAAGAATTACTTTTGAATATGCTTTAATTGAAGGACTTAATGATCAAGTACGTCATGCAAAAGAACTTAGTCAAAAATTAAAAGAATTATTGTGCCATGTAAATTTAATACCTATTAATGAAATAGAAGAAAGATCGTATGAAAGTACTTCATTATCTCATGCTAAACAATTTCAATCTATTTTGCAAAGAAATGGTATTCCAACTACTATTCGAAGAAAATTAGGAGAAGATATTGAAGCAGCTTGTGGGCAATTACGAAGAGGATATTTGTCTCAACAAGAATAATAAGTGGTCGAGGTGAAAAAAATGAAAGCTACAGGGCTAAGTGATATTGGTAGACAAAGAGATAAAAATGAAGATGCAATATTTATGAGCTTAAAATCTTTGGGTAAATTACCAAATTTATTTATTATAGCCGATGGTATGGGTGGGCATCAAGGTGGGGAATATGCGTCTCAATTTGCTATTCATTACTTTAATGATTTTATTAGAGAAAAGGATTTTTATTTATCTGATCAAACTATATTGGATATTTTAGTCGAAGGTGTTTTATATGCAAATGAAAAATTATATATCACATCGAGAAAAGAAGAAACACTAAGGGGTATGGGTACGACTTTTATTGTTTCTACTATTATTCATAATCATATTTATATTGCCAATGTAGGTGATAGTCGATTATATTTAATGGATAAAGATATAAAAAAAATTACTTGTGATCACTCTTTAGTAGAAGAAATGTGGCGTAAGGGAAATTTATCTAAAGAAGAAATTAAAAATCATCCTAATAAAAATATTATTACTCGAGCTGTTGGGACAGAAAAAACAGTGAAAGTGGATACCTATAAAGTGGATTTGTTACCCTATCAATATATTCTTATGTGCTCGGATGGATTGACTAATATGTTGTCGGATAAAGAGATGGTAGATATTTTATTATCCAATAATAAATTGGGAAAAAAAGCACAGCATCTCATCGATAAAGCTAATGAACAGGGTGGATTTGATAATATATCTGTTATTATAATTGATTGGAAATCAAAGGAGGTGACTGCATCATGATACTACAATCAGGGACTATTTTAGGAAATCGATATGAAATTATAGAAAAAATTGGGGCAGGAGGTATGTCCATTGTTTATAAAGCCCGCTGTAATAAACTACAACGTTATGTTGCTATTAAAATCTTACGGGAAGAATTTATTACGGATGAAGAATTTGTAAAACGTTTTCGAATTGAAGCACAAGCAGCAGCAAGTCTTTCTCATCCTAATATTGTAAATGTATATGATGTAGGTAATGAAAAGGATATATATTATATTGTAATGGAATATATTCAAGGTAAAACTTTAAAACAATGGATTCAAGAAAAAGGTATTTTATCTTCAAAAGAAATATTAAATATAGCAATACCTATAGCAAATGCACTAAATCATGCTCATAAGCATCATATTATACATAGAGATATTAAACCTCAAAATATTTTAGTGACAGATGAAGGTATGGTTAAGGTTACAGATTTTGGTATTGCTAGAGCGACTACGAATTCTACAGTAACAGCTATGGGAAATGCTATAGGATCTGTACATTATTTTTCACCGGAGCAAGCTAGAGGTGGTTATGTAGATGAAAAGAGTGATATTTATTCTTTAGGAATTACCATGTATGAAATGGCAACCAATACTTTACCTTTTCAAGCAGATAGTCCTGTATCTGTAGCATTGCAACATATAAATGAAGATCTACCAAAACCTAGTACGATTAATGAAAATCTTGCTAAGAGTCTAGAGGGAATTATTATAAAAGCAACACAAAAACGTCCCGAGCTTCGTTATCAAACAGTAGAAGAACTATTAAAGGATATGAAAAAAGCATTATTAAATCCAGATGAAAATTTTGTTCTTTTACCTGACATTGAAAATTCACCTACAGTTCAAATTTCTGAAGAAGAAATGATGAAAATTAAATCTCATAGTCATACATCTAAGCAAGCAAAAAGTACCTATCGTTTAAAAGAGGATGAAAAATATGATGAAGAAGGCGAATGGATAGAAAAGAAAAAAGAGCGATGGGTTGTTGCTGGAGCCATTTTTACTTCTATGATCATTATTGCCATAATTAGTTTTTTTGGTTGGAACAGCTTAAAAGAATATACCAAACCAAAACATGCAGAAGTTCCTAATCTTATGAATAAGACTTATGAAGAGGCACAAAAAATAGCAGAAGAACGCGGGTTACTTTTGGAAAAGGTAGGAGAACAATATAATGATACTATCGCACTAGGTCATATTGTATCTCAGCAACCAGAAAAAGATGTAATTATAGGCATTGGATCTACTATTGAAGTAGAAATTAGTAAAGGAGAACAGTTATTTGAAGTACCGAATGTTTTAGATCTCGAATATACAGAAGGGGAACAAAAGGTTGAACATGCTAATTTAGTTCCTGAAGTAGAATCCGTTTATAACGAATCTGTTCCTTTAGGTATTATTTTTGACCAACAACCAGCAAGTGGTACAAAATTAAAACGAGAAGAAAAAGTAATACTTTTTGCTAGTTTAGGAAAGGAAGAAAAAATAGTCATTGTTCCTGATGTTAGAAATGAGTCTGAAGCTGAGGCTAAGAAAAAATTAGAGGGAAATAAGCTTACAGTTGGTACCGTTACACCTATTGAAAGTGCAGAAGTAGAAAAAGGGCATATTATAAGTCAAACAGTGTCACCTGGGCAAGAAGTAAAAGAAGGCTATGTAGTAGACTTAGTTGTAAGTACAGGTAAAAAAGAAGAGAAACCTAAAACAGTATCTATTACGATACCCAATATTTTTCCCAATGATCAGGAAGAAGGAACTATTATTGTTATAATGGAAAATCAAGATTTACGTATGAAAATATATGAAAGTAAACATAAAAAAGAGGAAATGCCATTAACTATTCCAATACAAGGAATAGGCCGAGCAAAAATAGAAATATTATTAGATGGAACATTAAAATCTGAAGGAGAGATTCATTTCGATGAGGTGAGTTAATGATATTTAAAGGAACCATTATAAAAGGAATTGGTGGTTTTTATTATGTATTAGTCGAAAATAAAGTATATGAATGTAAAGCAAGAGGAATATTTCGTAAAGATGATATTATACCCGTAATAGGAGATACTGTATCGATTGAAGTTCCATCTCAAGATGATGTAGGTAATATTATTAAAATCTATCCTAGGAAAAATATATTAATTCGTCCTACTGTTTCAAATGTAGATCAAGCTATAATTGTTTTTTCTATTACCCAACCGGATCCTAATTCATATCTTTTAGATCGCTTTTTGTTGCTAGTAGAAGAACAAAAACTACCAGTTTATATTTGTTTTAATAAAATAGATTTAGATCATCAAAATCAAGTGTGCCAATTAAAAAAAATATACAAAAAGGCTGGATATGATGTTCTTTTAACAAGTACTTCTACTCAAGAAGGCATACCTTTAATATTCGATTTATTAAAGGATAAAATTACAGTATTTGCAGGTCCCTCTGGGGTTGGAAAGTCTAGTATTTTAAATAAAATAGAACCTTCCTTACAATTAAAAACAGGAGGAATTAGTGATAAATTAAAAAGAGGAAAACATACTACAAGACATGTAGAATTAATACCTTTAAAAACAGGGGGATTCGTTATTGATACACCTGGGTTTACGTCTTTACAATTAGATCATATACAATTAGAAGATGTGTCTTATTATTATCGAGAATTTAGGCCTTATCTTTCATCTTGTAAATTTCCGCATTGTTCTCATATCCATGAGCCACAATGTGGAATAAAAACAGCAGTCCAACAAGGACATATTGCTTTACAAAGATATAAAAATTATATATCCATTTATACTGAAATTCAAAAACAAAGGAGATGGTAATATGATAAAATTAGCTCCCTCTATTTTGGCAGCTGATTTTGCAAGATTAAAAGAAGAAATAGCAATAGTAGAAGAGGCTGGATGTGATTATATACATATTGATGTTATGGATGGTCATTTTGTACCCAATATCACATTAGGACCACCGGTTATCCGATGTATTGCTAAATATGCAAAAAAACCCTTAGATGTACATTTAATGATTACAGAACCAGAAAAATATATTCCTTTATTTGTAGATGCGGGAGCAGACATTATTACTGTTCATGTAGAAACTTGTACTCATTTACATCGTACGATACAACAGATTAAAGATTTAAAGGTAAAGGCAGCCGTTGCATTAAATCCATCAACTCCTCTGAATACTTTAGATTATATTTTAGAGGATATAGATATGGTACTGATTATGAGTGTGAATCCAGGATTTGGAGGCCAAAGTTTTATTCCTTCTTCGCTTTTAAAAATTAAACAACTTCGATATAAAATTGAGTCAAAAGGTCTAAAGACTATGATAGAAGTTGATGGTGGAGTTAATTTAGATACTTTACCTCCTATTCTTGAAGCAGGTGCAAATGTAATTGTAGCTGGTTCTGCAATTTATGGACAAGATCCTATACAATCTGTTCGACAGTTCAAACAAATTTTTAATAAATGAGGTATCAATTTTATGAAAACCTTAATCATTGTAAATGGGATGATTGAAAATTATAAATTTTATTTTCCGTGGATTACAGAATTTGATTATATTATTTGTGCAGATGGTGGAGTAACACATGCAAGGAATTTTGGAATTATACCTAATATCATTATTGGAGATTTAGATTCCGCATCATTAAAGGATATACATTTTTTTAAAAATCAAAATGTTCCTATACAAGTATTTCCCACCCAAAAAGATAAAACAGATACTCAACTAGCTTTAGAATTTGCTATTGAAAAAGGAGCTTCTCATATTACTATTGTTGGGGCATTAGGAACACGTTTTGATCATACGTTAGCTAATGTTCATTTATTAGATATCAGTCTTCAAAAAAAGGTTCCTTCTGTGTTAGTTAATGAGTATAATTGTATTTATATGATACAAGATAGTATTCATCTTACTAAAAAATTAGGATCAATAGTGTCTTTGATCCCCTTTACTTCTCAGGTAACTGGAGTTTGTACTGAAGGTTTATTCTATTCCTTAAAAAATGCTACATTATTGTCTGGTAATTCTTATGGGATTAGTAATGAAATGACTGAAAGTGAAGCAAATATTTCTATTGATAAAGGAAAATTACTAGTAATTCAAGTGCATGAATAGTCACAACTAAATACTAGATCGAATATATTGTATTATATATAGATAAATAAAGGGGGAAAGGGTTATGTCTCGAAGAAAAAAAGCAATAGGACTTACCCTTTTTTCAGTGGGAGTAGGAATGCTAATTGTATTAATTATTCCAGGATGGGGATGGTTATTAGTATCATCACTCATTTTACTAATATCCGGTTTTTTCCTTATTAAAAAATAGGAGGTGGGATTAATTGACATTTAAGGTTTTTAAATTGCCTAAGCCAATTGGTACAATTATACGAAAAATATTTGGATTAAATTACGAAAGATAAAAATGCATTATAATTAAAAAACAAAGTTCTTAAGAACTTTGTTTTTTAATTATAATGCACGTGTTACTTTATTCGATTTTAAACATTGAGTACAAACATGAATTCGTTTTGGTGAACCATCAACAATTGCTTTCACTTTTTTGATATTAGGTTTCCATTGTTTATTTGATCTTCTATGAGAGTGGCTCATTTTAATACCAAAGTATACGCCTTTGTCACAAATAGCACATTTAGCCATGGATTACACCTCCTTTTAAATAGGTTTTTCCATTGTACACATAACGTAAATATTTTAACAGAAGTAAGGTAATATTGCAAGAGTATTATATAAATAATTCTTTTTAAATATCAAACATCAAAAAGTATAAAATTAAAGCTTTAAAAACAGTTAAAAAATGATATAATAAAGAACAAGAGTAGATTTTATGAATTGGACATTTTTATTAAAGTATATTATATTTAAGATATAGGAGGGCTTAATATGGCTGGAAAACTAACGAATGAATTAGGAACTGTTCTAATAGAAAACGAAGTTATTTCACGTATTGCTGGTTTAGCAGCTATAGAATGTTATGGCGTAGTAGGTATGGCAGCTAAAAATATGACTGATGGATTAGTTCAGTTATTAAAAAGAGAAAGTTTAACAAAAGGAATTAAAATTTTAATGACA
>JAAYSE010000128.1 GCA_012524135.1 Candidatus Epulonipiscium sp.
ATTTTATAAATAGCTAGGGAAATAAATTTATTTCTCTAGCTATTTTAAAATTTTTTAATATCTATATCTAATCACGATTAATAACTTCATTCGCTTCTTGTACAAATAAATCCATTGCTTCTTGTGCAGTCATCTGTTCTAGTAAAGCCCCTTGCAACACGGGATACCAATGGGTTCTCATTTCTGCCCAACGTGGTGCAGTAATAGCTGCATCCGTAGCATATTTAACCATTGACTCTGCATATTTTAGTTCAGGCGTATCATACATACCACTCATTGATAACCTAGCGGGAAATCCACCATTTGATTTTACATTTTTAGGTCCCCATTCTGGGTCATTATTAATAAAATCAATAAGTTTCTTTGCTGCTTCTGCTCTATCTTCATCATTATTATCAAATACACATTGTCCATATACAGATACTTCTATTTTTGGATCTTCCCCAGGTTGAGTTGGCCATGGTAAAAAAACTTCTTCAAATTCTGCTATCTTTTTAGATGCAAAAATGGATTGTAATACAGGAGAATAAATAATCGTAGAAGCTGCCTTGCCCTGCAAGTACATATCTATAGCATCATTCGATACATATGCTTCTGCTCCAGGTGCAAATAAACCTTCTTTATATTTATCCATAACCCATTGCATTCCCTTAACTCCACCTTCACTATTAAGTAAAAATGAAGTATGATCCTTATTAATCATATCCGTATTGCCGATATTCATAATCAAAAATCTAGTAGATGGATCTCCTCCTTGGTTTTTACAATAAAACACTGCTGGATATACATCCGATGCTTTTTCTTTAACTGCTTGTAATGCTTTTTCATACTCTTCAACCGTCCATTGTCGTTCAGGTCGATCTAATGGTAATAAATCTAATGCTCCTATTTCTTCAAATAATGTCTTATTAAAACCTAATAAAAATGGTGTTGTTGTAGAAGGATACATATAAATATTATCTTCATAACTACAAAATTCTAAAATTCTCGGTTCAATATCCTTTTTTACGTCTTCAGGAAACATATCATTTAATGGAACTAAAACTCCTTGTCTTCCATAGTCAATAATTCTTCCTGGAAAATCATACGTTAAATCTGGTTTCGTATTAGTTGCAATAGCAACATTAATTTTTTCTGGACCTGTATTATAAGCAATCATTTCTAAATTCACTTTTATATTAGGATTTTTTTCTTGAAATGCTTCAATCATTTGAAGTTCATAAGCACCTTCATCCATTCCTTCTATATTATAATTTGGGTATTCCCACCAAGTAATTTCTACTTGTTTTTCTTGTTGATTTTCATTATTCGTTGTTTTTTGTTCCTTGTTTGTATTTGTCTCCTGATTTACTGATGTTTGATTGTCTTTCTCTTTATTAGTACAACCTATTAATAACCCCCCTATCATACTAATTATAATCCCGAATACTATTATGCCACTCCACTTTTTCATTTCTTTTCCTCCTCACTTTTTTATTTTTCTTAAAACAACTATACATATTAAGATAAAGAAATTTTATTATCTTTGTATATGTACATAATTATTATACACTTTTTAACATTTTTTCTTAACCTTATTTTTTTAGATAAAAGTACTACTTTTTTTAGTTTTTTCTCTTTTTATATGTAAAATTATCCTAATGTTTTTTCTTTTTGTTAATTTAATCGAAATTATTTTCGTTGTTATTTATATAAAAATTAATTAATTTTAAGTTATTATTGGTAATTTAGTTTGTTTTATTTTACAGAAACATAATTTTTTATTATGTTGACATAAGTTATTACATGTGATACAATTTGGTTACAATTAGTGAGTAAATCAGACAGTCGCGGGTGCAAGTTCGAAAGAACGCATACGAGGAAAGTCCGAGCTCCATAGGGCAAGATGCTGGATAACTCCCAGTGGAGGCGACTCCAAGGATAGTGCAACAGAAATAAACCGCTTTAGATTTATTCTAAAGTAAGGGTGGAATGGCGAGGTAAGAGCTCACCGCTTCTCTGGTGACAGGGAGGGCTATGTAAACCCCATCTGGAGCAAAACCGTATAGGAGAACAATTGTGATCGCCCGTCACGTTCTCGGGTAGGTTGCTTGAGTTTATTGGTAACAATAAGCCTAGACAGATGACTGTCAAATACAGAACTCGGCTTATAGATTTGCTCATATTGAATAAATCCCCCTTTAAGAGGAGGATTTTTTTATTTTGCCACCACTTTTTGATGACTTTTCTTAGCTATATATTATCTTTATACATCTTTATTCCGTATACTGCTCCTAACATTCCTGCATTATTACCACATTGAGAAACTTCAATACGAAGTCCTTCTAAAAAAGAAGGCATCGTAATTGTATCTAAATGTTTTGTTATCAAACGAGTTAATACTTCACCTTGTGCAGAAACCCCTCCTCCAATAACAATAAAAGAAGGATTTATAATATAAATTATATTTCTTAATCCTAATGCAATATCATAACTCCACTCATTTAATATATTTATATATTCTTTTTCTCCTTTTTTAGCCTTATCAAAAATCTCTTTTCCATCTAATTTATTTTCAACTCTTCTAGTTAAAGCTGCTGTTGAAGCATATCTTTCAAAACATCCATTATATCCACAAGTACACTTTTCTCCACCTTTACATATAGTCATATGTCCAAATTCACCAGCTATACCTTTACTTCCTCTATATACTTCCTTATTTATTACAATGGCTCCACCTATACCAGTTCCTAACGTTAAACAAACAAAATCTTTTTTATCTTTTGCCGAACCTACCCACATTTCACCTAAAGCCACACAATTAACATCATTATCAACATAACATGGGATTTGAAATTTATCTTGTATAATTTTTTTTAATGGAACTCCTGTCCATCCTGGAATTGCATTTGTAGCAAAAATAATTTCACCAGTATTATTATTCACTTGACCCGCTGTACTAATTCCTATACCTTTTATTTCTTTTATTTTTATATAATCATTAATTATTTTTTCAATAGTATTAAGAAGGTAATAACTACCCTTAAATGCATTTGTATCTTTAGAATAAGACTCTTTAATATTTCCTATATGATCTATTATTCCATATTTTATTTTAGTTCCTCCAATATCCAAAGCTAAATAATCCATGGCATCCTCCTAAAGTTATCATCTACATTTCTTTTAAAAACTTATATTTATTTTATAGCTCTTACAAATTTAGCAGTAATTAATTGTGGTCTTGTTATCGCTCCCCCAACAACAGCTGCATAAGCACCATTTTCAAAAACTTGCTTCAATTCTTCAGGAGTATTAATTTTTCCTTCACCAATAACAGGTATAGTTAACCTACTTGAAAGTTCTGATATAATCTCCAAATCTACAGTTTTTCCCTGTCTAGAATATTTTGTATACCCGGAAAGCGTAGTAGAAACACAATCTACACCTAATTTTTCAGCATTTAAGCCTTCTTCTACTGTTGAAATATCTGCCATCACCAATCGATTATTTTCATGAATATAATCAATTAATTGATTTAAATTTTGTCCGCAAGGCCTTGGCCTCATTGTAGCATCTAAAGCAATCATTTCACACTCCGTATTTAATAACTCATCTACTTCCTTTTTTGTCGGAGTAATATATGGTTCCGCATCTTCGTACACCCTTTTTATAATTCCAATCACCGGCATAGAAGTGACTCTTTTTATCTCATTAATATCTGCAACACCTTGTGCTCTTATTGCAACAGCTCCACCTTCTTTAGCAGCTAAAGCCATTCTTCCCATAATAAACGAACTATGAAGTGGTTCATCTTCTAAAGCTTGACATGAAACTATTAAATTACCCTTTAAAATATCAAACATATTTTTCACCTCTAAGCAATCTTATAAAAATTTTTCAGCCAATTCTTTTGCAAATTTTATTTTTTCATCTGTTAATTTCTTCATTGGCTGTCTACAGTATCCCGCATCTACTCCCTTAACTTTTAAAATTTCTTTTATTGTTTGATATAATCCATTACTTAAAATTCCTTCTATTAAGTCGTTCGTTATATGTTGAATTTCATATGCTTCTTTTATTTTTCCTTCTTGTCCTAATCTAAATATTTCTTTAGCTCTATGACCATTGATATTATAAGTACTACCTATCGCTCCATCTACTCCAGAAATAACAGCTTGCAATAACATTTCATCAAAACCTGAAAATATTAACTTATTAGGAAATGTTTTTCGTAATCTTTCTAATAAATAAAAATCTCCTTGAGTAAATTTTACTCCAATTATTTTTTCATTTTTGAAAAGCTCTCCAAACTGGTCTAATGTTATATCTACTCCTGTTAAAAATGGTATAGAATAAATAATCATATTATTATTACTAGCTTCTGTAATTGTATTATAGTAATTTTTAATTTCCTCAAAATCAAATTTATAATAAAAAGGTGTTACTGCTGATAACGAATCATATCCTAATTTCGTAGCAAAAATTCCAAGTTCTATTGATTCTTTTAAATTAACGGAACCTACTTGTGCTATAAGCTTAACATCACTTTTAACTTCGTCCTTCACTATTTCAAAAATTTTCTTCTTTTCTTCCGTATATAACATAAAATTTTCTCCTGTACTTCCTCCTACGTACAGTCCATCTACTTTACAAATATCAATATTATACCTAACTAATTGCCGCAATCCTCCTTCTTTTACATTTCCATTTTCATCATAAGGTACTAATAGTGCTGAAAAAATCCCTTTCATTTTAATCCCCCTCATTTTGCATTTTATGTTCTCGCGAACATTATTGAGTAAAAATTTTTACTTATTTTTTATAATCTTTTGACCTACTTTTAGTATATATGTTCTCGCGAACATTTTCAAGTAAAATTTAAAATAACTTGAGTATTTAATTTTTATCTTAAATTTTCTTTAAATACTATTTTACTTTCTACAATATATTTTTTCCCATTATATGTATCGTTTTTATATAAGTAATTAAACATTATTTTTCCTACCGCATACCCCTCTTCTTCCCATGGTTCTACGACAGTTGCTATCATATTTTTATTTAATATTAGATTATATATTTGTTCACTCATACCATTACCTACTACTTTAAAATTCAATTGTAAATCTTTTGTTTTTTTTATAATATCAGCTAAAAATCTACTACTATAGATTCCTTCAATATCTTTAGTTATATTTTTTTTAATAATATCTAGAGCATTGTTTTTTAAATCATCATCATATATAGGACCAACTATTATATCTTTTTTTTCTTCATTTATTCGAGATAAAAATCCTTTTAAATATAATTCAGAAGATATTCTATCATCCTTCGTATCTAATACCAATACCTTTTTTCCTTTACTCATCACATTCATAAGAATATCTGCAGCCATTCTTCCTGATTTAAAGTAATCCACTCCTACATAAGTTATGGATTCGTCGATACCTACATCTAATGTGATAAAAAATGTTTTAGGATATCTAAGTTGTATATTTTTAATTTCTTCCTTTAGCAATGGAACTATAATAATACCATCTGGTCTTTCTTCCTTCATAATATTTTGTAATTGATTCAATTGATCTAATGGATGATCAATATTAGTTTCTATAATTTCTATTTTATATCCATAAAATTCAAATTCCTTTTCTGCTTTTTTTAAACCTTTTATCAGTTCCATCGAATAATATTTATTTTTTGATTGAATAAGAAAAGCAAAGATTTTCTTCTGTTTTTTCGTTGCCAATGACGTACTTATAGGGTTTTTTACATACCCTAATTCATCACATAATTTTAAAATTTTTTCTTTCGTTTCTTTTTTTATATTTTCACTTCCATTTAAAGCTCTGGCTACTGTTGTTCTTGAAATATTTAATATTTTAGCTATATCTTCTTGCGTTACCATTTTTTCCTCCTAAAATATTCTTCGTGCTTAAAAACTGTTTACCTTTTTATTCCCTTAGAAATAAATAAATTAACTATATTTCTATCCTGTGACAACTTACAACAATAAAAAAATTGTGCTTATTATAATAAGTACGGCGGCATTAATAAAATATGCCGCCGAATTATAGAATTAAAAAATATAAATAAAATACAAAAGTTTATTATTTATCATATCCATTAGGATTATTTTTTTGCCATCTCCAAGCATCTCTACACATATCTTCAATATCTTTTTCAGCAACCCAATGTAATTCATTTTTAGCTTTGGTTGGATCTGCATAACATTCTCCAATATCACCAGGTCTTCGATCTGTTATAATATAAGGAACTTTTTGTCCGGTTGCTTTTTCAAAGTTTTTTACCATATCTAGAACACTATATCCTGTACCAGTACCAAGGTTATAAGCTTCTACTCCTGTCATTTTCATCACTTTTTCCACTGCTTTTAAATGTCCTTTAGCAAGATCAACTACATGGATATAATCCCTAACACCTGTACCATCATGAGTATCATAATCATTACCAAAAATACTCAATTTTTCTCTTTTACCCACTGCTACTTGGGTAATATAGGGCATAAGGTTATTAGGAATTCCATTTGGATCTTCTCCTATTCGTCCACTTTCATGTGCACCTATAGGATTAAAATATCGTAACAGGGCAATACTCCATTCTGAATCAGAAATAAAAAGATCTTGTAAAATTTCTTCAATCATTAATTTGGTACGTCCATAAGGATTGGTTACACTAAGAGGGAAATCTTCTGAAATAGGTACAGATTTAGGTTTGCCGTATACAGTTGCTGAAGAGCTAAATACGATTCTTTTTACTCCATGTTTTTTCATTATTTCGCATAAAATCAAAGTACTTGTTATATTATTATGATAATATCGAAGAGGAATCTCTACTGATTCACCAACCGCCTTTAAACCAGCAAAATGAATAACAGCATCTATTTGATTTTCACAAAACACTTGATCTAATGCTTCTTCATCTAATAAATCTACTTCATAAAATTTAAATTCTTTGTTTGTTATTTCTTTAATTCGTTTTAATGATTCAGGTTTACTATTACAAAAATTATCTACAATTATTACTTCATTACCTTCATTTAATAACTCTACACAAGTATGACTTCCAATATAGCCTGCTCCACCTGTTACTAATATAGCCATTATACATCCATCCCTTCTTAATAACTAAAAAATTAGATTTTTAAAACAAACTACTTTTATTTTATGTTTTTTATATTGTCTACTTTATGAATTATTATCCTTGTTTTTATTATACTTGATTTTTATTTCTTTATCTAGTTTTTATCCTAAAAGAAATGAATCATGTAAAAAAAAGATAGAAAAAAACAAACTTTTATTTTATATTTTGATGAAAAGGATGCAAAATTTTATTTTTCTGCTATAATAAATGAGTAAAATAAAGGAGGTATATTATGGCTAAGAACAAATTAGTCATTTTATTATATGATCTATTTTGTCGATTTCGCGAAGATGAAGTTCCAGCTTTAGGAGCTCAATTAACGTATTATCTTATTTTATCTTTTTTCCCCTTTTTAATTTTTCTTTTAACTTTACTTAGTTATACCCCTTTAACGAATGAACAGGTATTACAAAATCTAGTTCATTTAATCCCCCATAGTACCTACACGATTATTGTTTATTTTGTAGAACAATTAGTAGCTGATCGTAATCAAACTTTATTATCTTTTGGTATGATTGGTACTCTTTGGGCGGCATCCAGAGGTGTAATTGCAGTAATTCGTGGGATAAACAAAGCCTATAATGAAGAAGAAACACGTTCTTTTTGGCATATTCGATCGATTGCTCTTTTTTATACTGTCGCTCTTGCTATCGTTATTATTTTTACCTTTGGAGCTCTTGTTTTAGGAAAAACCATTGGAGAATATATCTTTTCCTTTTTTTATATGCCTCATATTTTTTCTCTTATTTGGGATTGGTGTCGTTATGTTTTATCTCTTTGTATTTTGGTGTTCATTTTTGCTTTTTTATATCGTTCTACACCAAATCGTACTATTACTATTCGCGAATCTTTACCCGGAGCTATTTTAGCAACAATTGCTTGGGTTATTTCTTCTTTATTATTTTCTTTTTATGTAAATAATTTTGCAGACTTTTCCAGTACCTATGGTAGTATTGGTGGAATTATTGCTTTACTTATCTGGTTATATATTAGTAGCATTATTATTATGATGGGTGGAGAAATTAATGCTTCCCTCCTTTTTTTTAAAAAAGGAAAAAAGAAACCCGAACGAAAACGTTTCGACGGGCGAATAGCTTTTTGGGAAAAATTTTTAAGAGATCTATTATGAGTATTTAAATTCTAGCTTTCATAAGTACCTATGCAATAATGCAATACTATTTATATGATCATAAGGTTACTTTTGATCTTCGTCCTTAAAAATCTTCGTAATTTCTGTTCCCGGATAATAATGCTGTAAAATTTGTTGATACGTATATCCCTTATCTACCATTCCCTTAACTCCATTTTGACTCATTCCTACACCATGACCATAGCCACCTCCATAAAAAGTAATGGACTGTAATTGTCCATTTAAAGTTCTTTTTTTATCCATAACAAAAAAAGAACTTGGCATAGCAGAAAAATCAGCAATTTTTGTACCATCTGCTTGTGTTAAAAAAATAGGTTCTTTTCCTTTTATATATTGCTTTGGACGTAGAAGAAATCGAATATTATATTCTGTTGCAATTTTAATAGTATTTTCTGTTCCAACGAGAACCAACTCCATAATATTTCCACCTTGTCCTCTTTTATACACTTGAATATCTAGAAGTTCTCCTATACTTTCTATAGGCCGAATTCTAAAAATTTTATTTTCATCTAAGGTTTTTATTAACTTAGGCTTAGCCTTATATCTCTCCTTAAGATTTGCTTGAATAATTGCTGTTAATTCTTCTTTTGTCATCGTCACTTGCCAACGAAACCATCGAAAATCTTTATCATAACTATCAATATCTTTTGTCTTTAAAAAACGTTCAGCATTTTCTTCTTGACTCATATCTCCAAAATCGACTCCTTCATATTGTTTTTTAGATACTAAATAAGGAGGCGTATTCCCTGGAAAAGATTGCGTTTCATAATGGGTCCAAACTTCACCTGAATTAGCTGTATAACCTGAAGAAGTGGAGAAAAAATTAGCGCTAATTACATTTCCTTGAAAAGTCAACCCTTCCCCTTTTGTTTCTTTCACTGCTTGAATAGACACATCATTTTGAGGTGTATTATTATATACTTGACAAGAAGTACTATCATCTACATGTCCACCATAAGCATGGTATCGATTTGCATACATTTGAGCATATCCATAACTTCTAGCCGTAACAGCTTGCACCTTAGCTGCCTCTACTCCATATGAGGTTGGCATTTCACTAGGAATAACACTAGTAATATAGGATTCTATATCAATTTCATTTACAATCGTATACCCATCTATATCCTTTGCTATTTCTATAATTCCTCCATATTCTGGTGACCTTCTATTTTGTCCCCAGCCTCGTACCATCGTTTGTATTTGAATTTTACCTTCTGGATTTTTTGATTGAATATAAACTCTAGGTATTTTTTCCCAATCCCATTCTGTTTGTTCTATTATATCTAAAACATCTCCTCCTTTATAAGATATTTCTTCTCCTCCTCGTCGAACCACGAATCCTTCTGATGAAGTCAACTTCACATTTTGATGTTTAAGTCCTTTAAAATCTGTTGTGTGTAAAACCACACGTATAGTAGATAGCATAGGACTTTGATCAATAATAGCTGCACATACTTTATCGTCTTTGATTATTAGCCTAGCTAAACTTGTTCCAACTAATAATGAATTTTTCCCTTTCCAACTTGGATCACCCTCTACAATAGAATATATTTTTATATTATCCCAAAGAGCAATTTTTCGATCTCCTGATAGTTCAATATAATCTCCATCCACTCGTAAAATACGACCTCGTACCTCTTCTTGGTATATTTCTGCTTGTACTACTTTTCCTTGTTGTAAATATAGGTCTGCAATCGTACCAGTTTGTAAAGTATTCTTTCCTTTATAAACATAAGTTCGTTCTATACCACCTATAAAAATAGTTAGTTTTTCCTGTAGCTGCTTCACAATATAAGTATGAAATAAAGTAGGATTTTCATCTATTACGTCTAAAACTCCTATAATTTCCTTTCCTTTTAAAAGAACTTGAATTTTTTGATCCATATAACCATCAAGAACTAATCCTGTAAAATTATACAGTCCCTGATCAGTACCTACCGTCCATGGTGGAAGATCCACTGTATTCGCTGATGTTCCTACCACAATAAGATTTTTCTTTACTAATCCATATGTATCTTGAAACCCTGGTTCTTTTTTCTTCTCTTCTAAACCATTCATATATGCTTCCATCCATTGAGTATAAGAAATAGGTTCTTTTTTATTTTTTTTATCAAAAGGTATCAACAACGTTTTACAATTAAATATTCTTTGTAAAAGAATATTCGCTTGTTCCATTGTTAAAGATTCTAAAGGTTCAAATCCTATATCTGTTCCATTCATAAAACCTTGTATTACAACAGCATTAATATAAGGATCATACCACTTAGTAGGATCAGTATCTTTAAATTGAATTTCTCGATCTAACGTCTTAATATCTGTTGCTTCATTAAAAGTAAGAGCAATCATTTTTGCTACCATCGCTCTTGATATAGGAATATCAATAATCCTTTTGTCTGAAGTAATTTGTTTTTTATAACGATTGGAAGGTTTTTTATTTTTCATTTCTTCTTTTGGAGAAGATATGTTTTCTTGTTTCAATGTATAGAAATCACAACTTGAAACAAATGTTACGACTATTAAGACAATCATACTAAATAAAAGTATCTCTTTCTTTCTTTTTTTCAATTTTCCTTCGTCCTTTCTTTCATTTTCCTCGTTTTGTACTCTATCTACTTATCTTTCTATTATTATCTTATGATCCAAAGTTCATTGTTATCACTTTAAAATAATGCTAAAATTTCTTTATAAAAAATAAATACTATCAATCATTATAAAAATAACCTCTCAAAAATTTGAGAGGTTATTTTTATATACTATTATATTATTTTTTTACAAAGAATACAAATATAATATAAGTACTTACTATAAAATATATCTTTATGAATTTGCAAAATCATAGTAAGACTAAAAATATTTATTTAACTCTATTTGTGTAAAGATGAGAAATATCACAATACTTAGGAAGACCTTCAGAATATGTTATATTGACTTCTCCTAATATTAAAGGTTTTAAATAATCTATCATATCAGATGTAACATGATTACCTAAATCATTAATCCAATTACGAGGAACTTTTTTCTCTTGATTTGCTACCTTTTCTACCGGTATTGTTGAAGTTTTTAAAGAATATGGATTATTTGATTC
>JAAYSE010000129.1 GCA_012524135.1 Candidatus Epulonipiscium sp.
ATAAAAAAAGAAAAAAAGTTGCTTATTTGACATTTGATGATGGACCGAGTGCCAATACGAAAAAGATTCTTGATACATTACAGAAAGAAAATGTGAAAGCTACTTTTTTTGTTATTGGTCAAGGATTGAAAAGTTCTGAAAACCAAGATTTGGTGAAAAGGATTGCAAAAGAAGGACATCAATTAGGAAATCATACGTATACACATGATTATTCTTATATTTATTCTTCTAAGGATGCTTTTTTAAAAGAATTAAATCAGTCAGAGGAAAAAGTAAAAGAGTTAACCGGTAAAAAAATGACCATTGTACGTTTTCCCGGAGGTTCGAATAATCAGTTATATAAACGATATAATAAAAATGGGGAAGATGTTATGGCTCAAATTAAAAATGAATTAAATCAAAAAGAATATGTATATATAGATTGGAATGTAGATAGTACCGATGCAAAAACGAAAAAGTTAAAAACGAAGGAAGAAATTACAAAAGCAGTAGTAGATCAAACTAGTAGAAAAGATGAGGCTGTTATTTTAATGCATGATGCTCCAGCTAAAACCACAACTGCAGAGGCTTTACCAGAAATTATTCGTCAATTAAAAGCAAAAGGATATGAGTTTGATGTAATCACTCCAGATATGACACCAGTTCAGTTTTAAGGAGGAGTAATTTGGGTAAAACAATATTGATTTTAGAAGATGAAAAAGATATTCGAAGTTTTATTGTTATTAATTTAAAAAGAAAAGGATATCGTGTTTTAGAAGCCAGTACCGGTGAAGAGGCTTTGAAAATTATTGATAACGAGCCTTTTTTATACGTAGCTATTTTAGATATTATGCTTCCAGGCATAGATGGATTAGAGGTATGTGAATATTTACGTCAAAAGGATGAAGAAGTAGGTATTATTATGTTGACAGCTAAGACTCAGGAAATAGATAAGGTGACAGGTCTTTACACAGGAGCAGATGATTATATTACAAAACCCTTTAGTCCGGTAGAGTTAGTAGCTAGGGTGGATGGATTATGTCGTAGAGTGGATTTACTAAAAGGCAAAGACCAAGAAGATCTTTACTCCGGACCTTTTCGACTTAGTCGAGAAAGTAGAACTTTATTTAAAAATGAAAAAAGGATTGATTTGACTCAGTTAGAATATGCGATTGTTCAATATTTTTTGGAAAATCCGGGAGTCGCTTTAAATAGAGATGAAATTTTAAATGAGGCTTGGGGGGAAGATTTTTTTGGCGATGCCAAGATTGTAGATGTTAATATTCGAAGAATACGAAAAAAGATTGAAGACAATTCTTCGAATCCTAAGTATATTCTTACCGTATGGGGTTATGGATATCGATGGAATTCATCCATATGATGGGAAAAGAAAGACTTTTATCCTAAATAGGATAAAAGTCTGAAAAAGGTTGTTGATTGGTGAATTTTGTTATACAATGATAATAATTCAAGAGAAAAATTAATTTTAGTAATACTTCGGACTATTAAGATTAAATTGAACATCATCTAAAGCTTCGCCAAAGCGTTGGAAATGGATGACTTCTCGTTGACGTAAAAAGCGTAAAGGATCAATAACATCTGGATCATCGGTTAGTGACATTAGACGTTCATAAGTAGCTCTTGCTTTTTGCTCTGCTGCTAAATCTTCATGAAGGTCGGCAATAGGATCTCCTTGGGATTGTACATAACTAGCTGTCCAAGGAACACCATTTGCATCACTCCAATAGAGAGCGTGATCATGTTGAGTATAATAGCCACCCAAACCCGCTTTTCGTAATTCCTCTGGGGAAGCATCTCGAACGAGCTGATGTACCATAGTTGCGATAATTTCGACGTGTGCTAATTCTTCCGTACCGATATCGGTTAATAGAGCTTTGGATTTTCCTGTAGGCATGGTATAACGTTGAGTTAAATATCGTAGCCCAGCACTCAGTTCTCCATCTGGTCCACCGTATTGTGCAAGTAGAAATTTTGCCATTTGCAGGTCTTTTTGTTTGATATTTACAGGATATTGTAATTTTTTCTCATAAATCCACATAAAAGATTCCCCCTTTTTTTATTCCCATGGCCAGGGTTCGTTCACCCATTGCCAAGGATATTGACTTGGTGCATATCCAAAGTTTGTAAGGGGGCCGTATTTCATTTCATACATTTGACGAAGTCGCATAAGTTCTTGAGTATATCTATTATAGTCACGTAGTGCTTGTTGACATGCAGGGTGTGTATCAAGATATAGATTTAAATCAACAGTAGCAAAATGTAATTGCTGGATTTTTAAAAGCAATTGTTCACGTTCATTCATTGGCATGAAGATCCCCCCTCATAATTTTTTTTCTTTATGCCAAGGTTGATATAGATTTGGGAACATACTTCCTCTTCTAAATCCTTCTTCTAAAGGAACCAACCCTACATAAGGCTGATTAGGAATATAAGCATGAGCAAGTGGTAATGGTGGGTTGCATATTGGATTCATAATAATTCCTCCTTTTATATTCTATGATTAGAATATGCGGAGGAAAAATTTCTGTGCATAGAAGAGTAAGTCGGTTATTCTAAAAAGTCCATTTGTTCTTTTCGATGTTCTTGCTTTTCCTTTGTTTTTTTAAGAGTATCAGGGTTCATGGTATCTTTGTTGTTTTCTAGATATCCTTTTGTATGTTCAAAGTTTCTATTAAGATTTTCATATTCGTCGTCAGAAGAAGGACCTTCTAAAATTTTATTTTTTAATTGATCCATTTGTTCTTCTCTAATTTGTTGCAGTTCTTCTGCGTGTTCTAGTTGTTCGTAAGAAGCAATATCAGAATGTTGTTCTAAATGACGTTCGGTTCGTGTGTGTTTTTCCATGAGATTTTCAAAATGTTCAAGACGACGAGCTTTTTCAATATCTTCGTTGGTCTTGTTATGTTTTTTTTCGCTCATTCTAAATCCTCCTTATTGAATCAATGATAAAATGAGTGGATCACATAGTTATTATGTTATTTTTATAATAAAAACATGTATTGAAATAGAATTAAAAGCATGGGAAAATAGGAAACTTTTTTTAAAAAAATACGTGTAATATAAGAAGGAATGGTGTGTATAGTGAATAAAAGTCGAAAGGAGGAGAATTTGTGAGTAAACCAATTATTGACATTCGAAATCTAAGAAAGGTCTATCGAATGGGAGATGAAAAAATTGTTGCTTTAGATAATATTAGTTTGACGATTGAAAAGGGAGAAATTTGTTGCCTTTTAGGGACTTCAGGTTCAGGAAAATCCACCTTATTAAATATGATGGCTGGGCTTGAGAAACCAACAAAAGGACAAGTTATTATTAAAAATAAACATGTTGAAAAAATGAATGAAAATCATTTAGCAAGTTTTCGTCAAAATAATATTGGATTTGTTTTTCAATCGTATAATTTATTACCTACATTAACTGCTTTAGAAAATGTTACTTTGCCGTTAATTTTTAAAGGGATACCTAAAGCAATCAGAGAAAAGAGAGCTAAAAAAATGTTAGAAGCTGTAGGGTTAGAAGGACGATTATCTCATAAGCCTTCTCAAATGAGTGGTGGACAACAACAACGGGTTAGTATTGCAAGGGCTTATGTGACAAATCCAGAAATTGTATTTGCCGATGAACCTACAGGAAACCTAGATACAAAAACAACGTTTGAGATTATGAATTTGTTTACATCCATGGCAAAGAAACATAATCAAACATTAATTATTGTTACTCACGATGTAGAAACCTCTGTATATGCTAATAAAATTGTACATATCAGGGATGGAAATATCGAAAAGATTACATATAATGAAAAAAAAGAAAATTAAATAGTGATTAAAAATGAATCATGTAAAAGGGGCGATAGATGATGGTAAAAAAGATAGGTAGTATTTTACTTGTAATGGTCTTTTGTTTGCAAATGGTAGTAGGAAATGGAATGGTTTATGGAACGGAAGGGGAAAATTCAAATACGATTCCTACAGGAGACGATATTTTAGTAGTAGGGCATACGACTACATCAAGTGGTGTTATTTATTCGAATAAAAACAATCAATTTAAGTTAAAAAGTATTGTTTTATTAAATAGAACAGGAACAGATATTTCGGTAGAAAAAATTTTCATAGAGCAAAACTCCTCTTTTTTTGTAGGATCAGGAATGCTTGAAGTAAAAGATAAAGATGAAAATAAAAAGGATACTTTTTTAAATAAAATAAAGAAAGATGAAAATAAAGAAATTTTATTTTCAAATTCACCTAACATTACTTATGGGGGTGGAGAGGGAAGTTTACCTATTGTTATCAGTTATAAAAGGATAACTAAGAATGATGCTGGAGAAGATAAAATTGGAGATCTTCAAACTTTTCGTACTAAATTAAATATTAATGTAGGTGGCGAAAAACCAGAAGAAAAAGAACCAGAAGAAAAAGAACCGGAACTTGGTTATCCATCGCTTCAAATTTCAATGGGACGTATGCCGGAAGGTAAAGTAGGTCAAAAGGTAAATCTTCGTTTGTATCTTGAAAATACAGGTACAGCAAGTGCTACCAAT
>JAAYSE010000130.1 GCA_012524135.1 Candidatus Epulonipiscium sp.
AATTAAATAATGTAAAACAAATGTTACTAACTCAATATGCAATTAGAAAATTAGTATCTGATGTACAAGTAGAAGAGGAAGAAGTAAGGGCATATTATGATGCACATCCTCAATCTTTTATAGCACCACTACAAGTACGAGCACGTCATATATTAGTTAAAGAAGAAGAAGAGGCAAGAAAAATATTAAATGAGATTAAAGATGGAAAAGATTTTGCAGAAGCAGCTAAAGAATATTCGACTTGTCCATCCAAAGAACGAGGTGGAGATTTGGGATTTTTCCGTCCAGGACAAATGGTAAAAGAATTTGATCAAGTTGCTTTTTCATTAGAAGAAGGAGAATTGAGTCATATTGTTAAAACTCAATTTGGCTATCATTTAATTTTATTAGAAGAAAAGAAGGAAGCTGAAAAACATAGTTTTGAGGAAGTGAAAAATCAACTTTTACAGTTTTTAGTTCGTCAAAAACAAAATTTACGTTATGTTGAATATACCGATGAGTTAAAGAAAAAATATCCAGTTGAATGGAATGAAGAAGCTTTATCTTAACGAAGATTGATAATTTGAATAAATCCTTCATATAGTTGTATAGATACAGTAATAAAAAAGTTTTACTTTCCACTTGTAAAAGTATATCAATGGCTTTTCTTAAAATACAAGCCTTAGAGTTATGATTTTAAGGTGGAAATAGTATCTAGAACAAATATATGGGGGATTTTTTATGTCTAAAAATAGGAATGCAGTGTTTAAAATTGCTAGTGTTTATATTGGTACTGTCATTGGTGCAGGGTTTGCTTCGGGACAAGAAATAGTACAATTCTTTACGGTTTATGGCATAAAAGGAATGTATGGATTAGTCTTTATAGGTATTGTTTTTTCTTTATTGGGTTGGGCTGTTTTAGAGTTGGTTTATGAATACCGCATAAAAGATTATCAGGATTTATTGAGACCCATTATGGGCAATACGTTAGCTAATGTTGTAGAAATAATTGTTACTATTTCCCTTTTTATTAGTTTTTGTGCTATGATAGCTGGAAGTGGAGCTTTACTACAACAAAGATTTCAACTTTCTATCTATGTAGGAGTTTTGGGTATGGTTATAGCTTGTTTTTTAACTTTTCTTTATGATGTAAAAGGTATAGTCATGGTCAATACTTTTTTAGTACCTATTTTATTTTTTGGAGGAATTCTGTTAGCTCTTTATGTTATTATTTTTCGAGATATAACAGTATTTGCTTGGATGGGAACGAGTTTTCGTAAAATTCGTTACCATTGGTTTTCTTCGAGTGTACTTTATGTTTCTTATAATTCCCTTACGGCTATCGTTGTATTGACGACTCTTTTACCATATATAATGAATCGAAAAGTTGCTCGTCGAGGGGGAATAATAGGGGGAATAGCTTTGGGAATGATTGGAATCTTTTTAGGAACTGCATTATTATGTTATCGAGGGAAGATTGAATTTGTAGAAATTCCTTTATTAGAAATTGTAATGTACTATGCTCCTATTATTCAATGGATTTATTTTTTTGTTCTTATCGCTGCTATGTTTACGACTGCTGTTTCTAATGGATATGGTTTTGCAAATTGCTTATCTAAATTATTTTCTTTATCAAAAAATACTTCCATTTTTATAACGATCATAGGAGGGGTATTTGTTTCTAAATTAGGATTTTCTAATATTGTAAAGAAAGTATATCCAGTATTTGGGTATGGAGGACTTTTTGAAATCAGTATGATTTTGATTTATTTTTTTCAATATAAAATAAAATCTAAGCAATTACAATGATTGAATGAATGATTGAATGTTAGAATAAACAACAAGAATACTTGTATATATGGTAATTTAATGAAATAATAATAGTATAAGTAATAATTAGCAAGGTGCATTTTATTTAAATGTAAAATAATTTTTATATTTGCAATACGAAAGATATCCATGTGTTATAAAGATCTTTTTATCTATATATAATATTGAAGAAAAGATGGAAAAGAAATTGAAAAGGATAGTTAGATATAGTAGTATAAAAATAAATTATAGACATTTAAATGTAGTAATTTAAATATTTTTAAGCAAGTATTCGTGAATACAGAATGCTAGACTGGGGGAAGGAATTTGGAACAGTCAAAGGTAGATAAAATGAGGGAAAAAAAGAAACAGAAGATGAGAAGAAAGAGATTTTTTTGGTTATTAGTGATGTTAATAGCAGTTTTTGGTTTATGGTATCAAGAAAATCATACTTTGAATATAAAAGCTGTTTTTCAATCAGAAGAAAAAAATCAAGAAGGAACAGAAAGTAAAACAATGATTCCTTTATTTACGTATGATCCTTTAGATTGTGCTTCTTTTGGAATATATGAGAAAGATATTATTCAAAGTACGAAAGATGGAATCAAACGTTTGACAATAGATGGAAAAACCTTATGGAGTTATGCTTATTTTATGAACCGTCCTTTTTTAATGATTCATGACGCTTATATAGGAGTAGTGGATATAGGAGGAAATAAGGCTGCTGTTTTGGGAGATAAAGGAGAAATTTACACTATTGAGACATTGTATCCTATTTTACAGTGTACATTAAGCCAACAGGGGTCTTTGGCCATTGTACAACAAACAACAACAGGACATCAAATATCTGTATATAATAAAGAGGGTCATGTTCTTATGGATCATATTACTTATGTAGAAAAAGATGGACAACCCATAAATATTGTTCTTTCACCAGATGGAGATCAATTAGTAACAAGTTATGTAGATACCAATGGAAGTGAAGTTTTATCAAAATTAACTTTTTTTAATATGGGGGATGGAGGAGAGCAACAGGTAGATTCTATTAGTGGTTCTTATCATTATCCAAATATGTTAATTCCTGAAGGAAATTTTTTAGATAATCATACTTTTATTGCTATCGGAGATGAAAAGATGATTAGTTTTAATGTAGATATTAATCCTGTAGAATACTGGTCGAATGTTTTTTCTCATAAAATTCGTAGAGTATCGATGGAGGGGAATAAGTCTTTTGCATTAGCTTTTGGAGATCCTTTAGCAGGAAAAGATGGTAAAGGGGAAGAAGGAGAAGTAACACGTATTTATAATAAACAAGGGAAAATGGTAGGGGAACAATTTATTCAATCTCCTGTCGATTATCTATATCATACTGATCATATTACTATTGTAGGAGTGGGGCGTACGTTTTATGGTTTAAATACAAAAGGACGAGTACTTTGGGACTATACTGCTACAAAAGATATAAAGGCTTTTTTACCTTTTGATAATAAAAATTTTTTAGTTGTATCTACAGAACAAGTAGAGATAGTTCAGATAAAATAAGTAGAAGAAAGGGAGATTGGATTGAATTGGATGGATATTGTTGTTCTTATTATATGTTTTTTGAACGGTTTAAAGGTATATAAAAGAGGGTTTGTTGCTTCTTTGATCCAAGTTAGTTTTTATGGAGTGGGTTTTTTTGTTGCTTATAGAATTTATCCTACGATTAGTCGATTTTTGCGTGAGGCTACCGAACTATTTTCATGGCTTAAGATGAAATGGACCCCTGTTATAAAAATTGAAAGTACTATTGAACAATATACTTTACAAGCTCAACAAAATATTATTCGTAATTTACCATTACCTCAAATATTAAAAGTACGATTAATAGAAAATAATAATTCGGAAATTTATAAGATTTTAAATGTAGAAGGTTTAGATGATTATATTGCAGGCTATTTAGCAAATATGTTATTGAATATTATATCAATTATTTTAGTAGTAATGATTATTTTTGCAGGATTACAAATAGTAATAAAGACAACAGATATTTTAACTCAGCTGCCAGGTATTCATTTTTTAAATAAAACCGGAGGACTTATTTTAGGATTAAGTTTAGGAGTTGTTAAGATATGGATTATGTATAGTTTGCTTTTGCTTTTTTATGCTCATCCTAAAGTAGCAATCATTCAACAGGCGATTGATCAATCATTAGTAGCTCGTTATTTATATGAAAAAAATATGCTGTTGTCTCTATTATCAAAAGTTTTTTATTAAAAATTTTAAAAAGGTGTGCCAAGAATTTTTGAAAATATCCCAAAAAACTTTAACATAAGCACCGTATTTCTAGTACTAAGTCTAAAGTAGTACTTTAAGAGTGCATCTATAGCAGAATCAGTTTTTGGGGTAACCTTAACAAGCCTACAACTTTAGGATTTTTAGTTCAGTTAGTCCTTTTCGATGGGACTATTTTTTTTATTTTTTTACATATTTCGTGTAAAAGATTAGATATTATGCATGATAAGATTTTGTAGATGGAGTATTTATTATTCAATACATAAGAAAATATCAATAAATATAAGAAACTGAGGATATTTTGGAGAAGAACCATTGCTATAATGAAGATAGAATAAAGAAAGATATTAAAGGAGGGAACGTAGTGTGGAAAAACAAAAAAA
>JAAYSE010000131.1 GCA_012524135.1 Candidatus Epulonipiscium sp.
AGAAAGGTACGAAGTTCAAGACGTCATATTTCAAAAAGGTATTTATTATATATAATAGGTAGTGGATGTATTATTATTGGTATTTTAATAGGAGCTATCATTGCTCATAATGTAAATGAAATTCAACGAAAAGAATTATTACAGTATATAGAAACTTTTTTTTCTCAATTTCCAAGTAATGATATTTCTTCAAAACAACTTTTATTAGACACATTATTAAAAAATATAAAACAACTTTTGTGGATTTGGGTAATGGGCTTTCTTACGATAGGTATTCCCTTTGTTTGTGTAGCTTTGTTGTTAAGAGGATTGAGTTATGGATTTATGTCCACTTTTTTGTTGATTCAATATGGTTGGGATGGCCTTTTATTTGGTTTTACTTCTTTTTTTCCACAAAATCTTATTTTTATTCCTGCGTTTATATTCGTATCAAGATATAGTATTCAATGGAGTTTAAATCATTATCAAAAAAAGCAAATGAGAGCTCGTTGGCAACATGAACAAAAGCATCAATGGATAGAATATAGTTTAGTATTGTTACTTGGCTTAGCTTGTATTGTATTAGGTAGTATCATCGAAACATATTTTACACCGGTTCTTATGAGATTTTTATTAACTAGATAGATACTAGTCATCGACTTTTTTATAAAAATACATTATAATGGAAAGAGATAAATTACAAAAGAGAAATAGATAATCCAATGTTAAAGGAGACCTAAGATGGAAGAATGCGTAGTTCAATTTACGGAATATCTAAAGAATAATAAGGGCTCTACCAAAAATACAATTCTTTCCTATGAAAGGGATCTGAAAAATTTTAAAAAGTTTCTTTCACAAACTAATAGTACAAAACTCCAAAATATAAATGTAACAAATGTAAGATCCTATTTATTATTTTTAGAGAAAAAAGGCAGAGCACCTTCAACGATTTCTAGAAATCTTGCTTCATTGCGTTCGTTTTTTCGATTTTTATATAAGGAAGGGCTCATTTATGAAGATCCTACAGTAGATGTAGCTGCACCCAAAATTAAAAAAAAGCTTCCGGAAATATTAACAATGGAGGAAGTAGAATTATTACTAGCACAACCGGATAATAAAGAATTAAAGGGAATTCGAGATAGGGCTATGTTAGAAGTTCTTTATGCAACCGGTATTCGAGTTTCTGAGTTAATTAGTCTTCAAACGAATCAAGTACATATGACATTAGGATATTTACAATGTTCATATATGGGTAAGGAAAGAGTCATTCCTTTAGGCTCGAAGGCGATTGAAGCTTTAGAAAAATACATAGAAGAAGTAAGAAGTATTATGATTCGTGATAGTCAAGAACGTGCTTTGTTTGTTAATTGTAGTGGAACACCTATGTCTAGACAAGGCTTTTGGAAAATAGTAAAAACGTATGCTCAACAAGCAGCCATTCAAAAGCCTATTACACCTCATATGTTACGTCATTCTTTTGCTGCTCATTTAGTAGAAAATGGAGCGGATTTACAATCTGTACAAGAAATGTTAGGACATTCTGATATTTCAACAACTCAAGTATATGCTAAACTTCAAAAAAATAAAATTAAAGAAGTTTATAATAAAGCGCATCCTCGGGCATGATAAAAGGTAGAAAAATGAAGTACCCAATAAACATAAATTAAAAGGAGGTGAATATCGTTACGAGAACATTAAGTTTTCAGTAACGAAAGATCTATGATTAAAAGAATTATTTGGATTGTACTGGATAGTGTAGGAATGGGAGAACTCCCAGATGCAAAAAAATTTGGAGATGAAGGAAGCAATACTTTAGGTAATGTTTGGAAGGCTACGAATGGCCTATCTATACCTCATTTATTAGCATTAGGTTTAGGAAATATTGAGGGGATGTTAGAATTACCTACTATAACAAATCCAAAAGGATGTTTTGGTCGTTTTGCTGAACAATCCAATGGAAAGGATACAACGATTGGCCATTGGGAAATGACAGGTATTTATTCTCCTATAGCATTTCCAACGTATCCTAATGGATTTCCCAAAGAGGTTATTGATGCTTTTATAAAAGCAATAGGGACAAATATATTAGGGAATAAACCTGCTTCTGGAACGGAGATCATTAAAGAATTAGGAGAAGAACATTGTAAGACAGGATTTCCCATTGTTTATACATCAGCAGATAGTGTATTTCAAATAGCAGCTCATGAAAAAATTATTCCTATTGAACGACTTTATGAAATGTGTAAAATAGCCAGGGAAATTTTACAAGGCAAACACGCAGTAGCTCGAGTGATTGCAAGGCCATTTATTGGTCCTATTGGTTCTTTTGAACGAACATCAAATAGGAGGGATTTTTCTGTTACTCCACCAGAGGCTACTATTTTAGATTATGTCAAAGAAAAAGGTTTGGATGTAATAGGAATTGGAAAAATTGAAGATATTTTTGGAGGTCAAGGAATTACTCAAGCTATTCATACAATAGATAATATGGACGGAGTAGATAAGACGATTGAATATATTCAAAAAGAAAATCAAGGTCTGATTTTTACTAATTTAGTAGAATTTGATTCAAAATGGGGTCATCGTAATGATTATATAGGATATGGAAGGGGATTAGAAGATTTTGATCGGCGTTTGCCAGAAATTTTAGAAGTGATGAATGACGAAGATGTTTTATTTATTAATGCAGATCATGGATGTGATCCAACAACACCTAGTACAGATCATTCTCGAGAATATGTACCTTTCTTAGCCTATGGAAAAGCATTAAAACAAGGAGTAGATTTAAATACAAGAACTACTTTTGCAGATATTGGACAAACTATTAGTGAAATTTTTCAAACTCCTTCTGTATCTTTTGGAACTAGTTTCCTCTCTAGTATTTTAAAATAAAAATTATAGAGTAATATTAAAAAAGAGCCTGTAAGAAAGGCTCTTTTTTCCGTTTATTTTCACGTATATTTTACAAGTAAAAGCCTACTATAACAATATATAGAGAATTGAATTGAATATAATATAACTATAAAACATAATTTATATTTAATATTGTTATGTCTTTTATATGAATATGGAAAAAACTTAAATATAAAAGGAGGTTTTTTAATGAGAAAGAAAAGAATATTAGCTTTTTTATTTATCTTAATAATAATGGGTAATGTAATAAATATACCTATTATTAAAGCAAATTCTTTGGAGATTAATGCTAAATCAGCTCTTTTGATGGAACCAACGACAGGGACTATTCTTTTTGAGCAAAATGCTCATGAATCTTTACGTCCGGCTAGTGTTACTAAAATTATGACTTTATTACTCATTTATGAAGCATTAGAAGAAGGAAAAATTCACTGGAATGATGTTATTACTGTTAGTGAACGAGCAGCTGGAATGGGAGGTTCTCAAGTATTTTTATCTCCGGAGGAAGAAATAGATGTAGCTACTTTAGTCAAATCTATTGTAGTAGCTTCTGGAAATGATGCATCTGTAGCGATGGCAGAACATATAGCAGGAAGTGAAGAAACCTTTGTTCAGTTGATGAATCAAAAAGCAAAAGAATTGGGAATGAAAAATACTCATTTTGTTAATTCTTCTGGTTTAGATGCAGATGGTCATATGACTACTGCTTATGATGTTGCGATTATGTCTCGAGAACTCATAACACGTTTTCCACAAATTCATGAGTTTTCTACTATTTGGCATGACAATTTAGTACATCAAAGGAAAAAGGGCGAAGAAGTTACCGATTTAACGAATACAAATCGTCTTTTAAAATGGTATGAAGGCGCTAATGGATTAAAGACAGGTTCTACCAGTAAAGCACTGTATTGTTTATCGGGTACCGCAGAAAGAAATGGACTAAAATTGATTGCAGTTGTTATGGCAGCTCCTGATCATAAAACTCGTTTTCAAGAAGTAATGAAAATGTTTGATTATGGATTTGCTAATTATGAAATGGTAGAGGGTGATAAAAAGGGAACCGTAGTAGGTCGGATTCCTTTGATTAAAGGAATGGAAGAGGAAGTAGAAGTTATTTTAGAAAAAGAAATGAATTTTTTATTAAAAAAAGGAGCACAATCTAAAAAAGAGAACATGGAATATCATGTAGAAACTCCACCTTCTATAGAAGCTCCCGTAAAAGCTGGAGATGTTGCGGGAGAAATTATTTATAAAATAGAAGAAAAAGAAATAGGACGTTCGCCTCTTTTAATTAAAAAAGATGTTCAAAAAGCAAATTTTTCATATATGATTCACCAATTATTAGATTATTGGTTATAAATCCAAGTATTTAAACTTGGATTTTTTTTAACTTTTCGATGTGACTTGAATTTTAGAAGTTTTATTAGTAAAATAAGGAGTACAGTGAAAAGAAAAGAAGGTGGAGATTTTGAATATTTTGATATCGTATATATTAATGTTGTTAGCTATTTTAACAGTAATTTCTATTCATGAATTTTCTCATGCAGGAGTAGCCACTCTTTTAGGCGATCCAACTCCTAGAAATGAAGGGCGCTTGACTTTAAATCCTTTAAAACATATTGATCCTATAGGTTTAATACTTTTTGTACTTATTCATTTTGGTTGGTCAAAACCTGTAAGAGTGAATGCGACTTATTTTAAGGATCATAAAAAGGGAAGACTATGGGTGGCTGCTGCAGGACCCTTAAGTAATTTAATAGGGGCTTTTTTATTTGGTTTTCTTTTAAAGGTATTTTTATTACTTCCTTTATCTAGTTCTTCTTTCCATATGTATTTTTTGAATTTTTTAAGATATGGTGTTGAGTTTAATGTTATTTTTATGTTATTTAATTTGTTACCCATTCCACCTTTAGATGGATCACAACTTTTATTTAGTTTATTATCACCTAGTTCTTACTTTAAAATGCTACAATATGAAAAATTATTACATATGTTATTGCTTCTCTTATTACTAATGGGAGTAATTCCTAATTTATTAATGCCTTTAGTTCGTTTTATTGTAAATTTAATTTTTAGTGCTTTTCATTTGCTATAATGACAAAAGGAGTATGTACTGTGAGTATAAAAGTGCATTTGGATGTATTTGAAGGTCCATTGGATCTTTTGCTCCATTTAATTGAAAAAAATAAAATGAATATTTATGATATTCCGATTGCTGAGGTTACGGATCAGTTCCTTGAATATATACATCAAGCAGAGGAACAAGATTTAGAAGTAATGAGTGAATTTTTAGTTATGGCAGCTACATTGCTTCAGATTAAATCAAGGATGCTTTTACCTGTATCTTTACCTCAAAAAGAGGAGGAAGAAGATCCACGTGAAGAACTAGTAGCTAAGTTATTAGAGTATAAAATGTATAAACAGTTATCTCTTTTACTTAAGCAAAGAGAAAGTAAGGGGCAACAGGTTCTTTATAAACCACCAACTTATCCAGAAGGATTACAATTGGAAGCTACTCCATTATCTCCCAATGATATATTAGATCATATTAGTTTACAGCAAATTTATAATGCCTTTCAAGATGTTATCAAAAGAAATCAAGCGAAAATAGATCCTATTCGTCATGATTTTGGATCTATTTCAAAGGAAGTATATACTATAGAACAAAAAGTGGAATGGATTTATGAATTGCTTATGGTGACACCAGTAGTATATTTTGAAGATTTATTTTATGCAGATGCAGATCGTGTTGAAATAATTGTTACTTTTTTAGCATTGCTAGAATTAATAAAGCAAAAAAAAATAAAAATTAGTCAAGAACAAATTTTTGATCCTATTCAAATTAGAAGATATAAAGAAACAGAATCAGGAAGGATGCTATGATTTTGACAGAAATACAAGCCATTATTGAATCTTTATTGTTTGTAGCAGGAGAAGCTATTCCCTTAGAGAAGATTAGTGAAGTAATTGAACATGATAGGAGAACAACTAAAAATATATTATATAGAATGCAAGAGGAGTATGAAAAACAAGGTAAGGGATTACAAATTATTGAATTAGATGGAGCTTTTCAAATGTGTACGAAGCCTCAGTATTTTGAATATATACAGAAATTATATCAAGCCCCACAAAAATTTATTCTTACTCAAGCATTATTAGAGACTTTAGCTATTATTGCCTATAAACAACCTGTTACCAAAATTCAAATTGCAGATCTTCGAGGAGTTAACTGTGATCATGTAGTCAATCGTCTTATGGAATATGGTTTAATTTGTGAAGTGGGTCGATTAGAAGCACCAGGTCGACCTTTATTATTTGGAACGACAGAGGAGTTTTTGCGTTATTTTGGATTTCGGTCTTTGGATGAACTACCCAATTTAGAAGAACGAACCATTGAACAAATTCATGAAGAGGTAGAAGAAGAAATAAATATAAAAATAGAACATGATCAAGAAAAAATGAAAGATAAAGAATAAAAAAATGAAAAAATAGAATGAGACAAGCAAAAAGAGTCTATATATGAGAATAGGAATCCAAAAGAGGGTGAAAAAATATGAAAGGAAAAAAACAAATTCAAGTTTGGATTGTCCTATTCTTTTTTTTAGGAACGAGTTCGCTAATAAAAGGAGAAGAAAAGATACAGTATCCTTCAATAGTAGCTCGATCTGGTATCGTTATGGATTTAGATAGTGGAAGGGTGTTATGGGAAAAAGATGCTTATAAGAAAAGAGCAATAGCAAGTACAACAAAAATTATGACCTGTATTTTGGCTTTGGAAAAAGGGAATTTACAAGATGAAGTGAAGGTTAGTGCCAGGGCTGCGGCAGCACCGCGAGTAAAATTATATATTAAACCAGGTGAGGTTTATCGACTTGAAGATTTATTATATGCCTTGATGCTTCGATCTTCTAATGATGTTGCGGTTGCTATTGCAGAACATATTGGAGGAAGTGTAGAAGAATTTTGTAATATGATGACACAAAAAGCAAAAGAAATAGGAGCTATAAATACTTCCTATAAAACACCTAATGGACTGGATGCAGAAGACCATTATTCTACAGCGTATGATTTAGCTCTCATTACAGCCTATGCTCTTAAAAACCCTACTTTTGCTAAAATTATTACTACTAGAGAAATTACTATTCCTAAATCTGGAGGATCTTATCGTTCCTTTTATCTATCTAATGCGAATCGCTTTTTAGCAGATTATGAAGGAGCTACAGGTGTAAAAACAGGTTTTACGAGTCAAGCAGGTTATTGTTTTGTTGGTTCAGCCAAAAGAGATAATATGCATTTGATTTCTGTTGTTTTAGGTAGTGGTTGGTATCCACAGCGAAATCAAAAATGGATTGATACAAAAACTATTATGGATTATGGTTTTACAAATTTTAAACCAGAAAAAATTATTCACCAGGGAACACAAGTATCAACTATTCCTATTACATATGGTTTGGTTGAAGAAGTAGGAGTGGGATATACAGAAAATTTTATATATCCATTAAAAAAAGAGGATGAGATTACGACCCGTTTATATCTTCCTACGATATTAGAAGCACCTATTATAGAAGGAACCGTTGTAGGATATGCTAAGGTATTTTTAAATGGAGAGGAATGTAAACAGATTGAATTAAAAACTTTATCTACAGTAGAACGTCATGATTTTTTTACTTCATTTCAAAAACTAATTAAAAATTGGATGGAAATGCAAGGAATTTCATCTATTTTATCATAAACCTAGTGATACAGTTTTCGATAAAGGAGGATTTTATTTTGAAAGTTCGACTTCAAAAATACATAGCAGACTGTGGAATTACTTCAAGAAGAAAAGCGGAAGAATTAATAGTACAAGGGAAAATACAAATAAATGGAGAAACAACTTGTACTTTAGGTACTAAAGTAGATCCATGTAGAGATGAAATTCGGTATAAAGGAGAAATTATTAAACCGGAAAAACATCAAATATATCTTATGTTGTATAAGCCAGAAAAATATGTGACGACTGTGAAAGATCAATTTCAACGACCTACTGTATTGGATTTATTATCGGAGGTAAAAGAACGAGTTTATCCTATTGGACGTTTGGACTATCATACCTCCGGTCTTCTTTTATTAACCAATGATGGCGATATAGCATATCGAATTATGCATCCCAAATATGAAATAGTAAAGACTTATATAGCGACTGTAAAGGGAATCCCTACTAGAGATCAATTAGAACATATGCGAAAAGGAATAGCTATTGAAGAGTATATAACGGCTCCTGCTTCTGTTAAGATGTTACGAAAAACAAAAAATCAGTCTGTTTTAGAAATTCAAATTCATGAGGGAAGAAATCGACAAGTAAGGAAAATGTGTCAAGCCATTGGACATCCAGTTATTCGGTTAGAAAGGACAAAGGTAGGAAAGTTAACATTAGGAACTTTAAAAAAAGGTGAATACCGTCATTTAACTTCTAATGAAGTGGAATATTTAAAAAAGTTATAAATTTTATAATAGAGAAACTTTCATATGCATAGTAGCATTTTGTATACTGTAACTTTCATATAATTATAATTTATTGAAAAAATATATAAAGTAGCTTTAAAATAGACAAGTAATGTTATGTATATAGGGCAACTTGATTATTTGACAATGTGTTTAAAAGGAGGAAGATTATGTTCTTTAATACGATTACAACGATGGTCCATCAACTATTACGATCATATATTCAACCGGGACAAATATTTGTAGATGCTACAGTAGGAAATGGATATGATACCCTTTTTTTAGCACAATCGGTGGGTGAAAATGGTAGAGTTATTGGATTTGACATTCAAGAAAAAGCTTTAGAAGAAGCATTAAAGAAAATTAAAAAAGAGGGAGTAGAGGATCGTGTTTCTTTGATTCATGATTGTCATTCTAAATTAGATTGTTATATTAAAGATCCTATTGATGGTGCTATGTTTAATTTAGGTTATTTACCAAAGGGAGATTCAACTATTATTACAACTGCTGAAACGACTTTACAAGCTCTTAGAAAGTCTATTTCTCTTTTAAAACCTGGAGGAATTATTACGGTTATTTCTTATTATGGACATGATGGAGGGGAAGAAGAAAAGAAAGCTGTAGATCAATATTTAAAAAATATAAATGAAAAAGAAATCACAGTAGGATGTTTTTCATTTATAAATCGTCATCATTATCCGCCAATTTTATACATAATAGAAAAGAGAAAGAATAGAAAAAAGTAAAAAAATAAGGAATGATAAGAAAAGCTTGCAACTCTGTAAAACATAATGTAGAATAAAATAGGTGAAAGTTTTGTATTTTCAACAATGATAATTTTAAAATATGGAGGGAACCAAATGAGTACACTGGAAAAGATCAATGAACTCAATCACCTTCGACAATCGATTGAAACAGGGATTCAATCAGAAGGGACAAAAGCAGCTCGGGAACGTATTCATGCTTTGTTAGATGATAATAGTTTTGTAGAAATTGGTGCTTTTGTAAAGCATCGTAATACAGACTTTAACATATCAGACAAAGAAACACCAGCGGATGGTGTTGTAACTGGATATGGAACCATTGATGGACGTCTGGTTTTTGTATACAGTCAAGATGCGACTGTATTAGGTGGATCGGTTGGAGAAATGCATGCAAAAAAAATTGTAAAAACTTATGAGCAAGCAATGAAAATGGGTGCACCTATTATTGGATTATTAGATTCTACTGGTTTACGTTTGCAAGAAGGATTGGATGGATTAGAAGGATATGGTGCAATCTTTTTGCAACAAACATTAGCCTCTGGAGTGATTCCTCAAATTGTAGGAGTATTCGGTGATTGTGCAGGTGGAGCTACTTTTTCAGCTGGATTAGCTGATTTTGTTTTTATGACATCTAAGAATGCACGTTTGTTTGTGAATAGTCCTAATACAATGGATAAAAAAGCAAATTTTGAAAATGTAGGAAGTAGTCAAGTTCATGCCTCACAAACAGGTATTGCACAGTTTGTTCATGAAACAGAAGAAGATAGTATTCATGCTATAAGAAATTTAGTTAACTATTTACCTGCTAATAATATGGAAGAGGCTTTATGCTTTGAAACTCAAGATGATTTAAATCGAGTATCAGAAGAATTAAATACGTTAGTACCAGATAATGCAAAGGATAATTTTGATATGACTGTATTAGTACAAGCGATTGCAGATCAAAAAGAAGTATTAGAAATCAATTCATCCTTTGCGAAAAATTTATTTACTGGTTTGGTACGATTAAATGGTATGACAGTAGGAATTATTGCTAATCAATCCATGGAGAAAGATGGATTGTTAAATGGAGTAGCTTGTGAAAAAGGTGCTAATTTTGTACGACTTTGTGACGCTTTTAACATACCTATCGTAACTTTTACAGATGCTGGTGGATTTGAAGCGTCTATGGAAGAAGAAAATCAAGGATTATCTAAAAAAGCTTCTAAACTTATCCATGCTTTTGCTCATGCTACAGTACCAAAAGTAAATGTATTGGTTCGTAGAGCTTTTGGTAGTGCTTATGTAGCGATGAATAGTAAACATATTGGAGCAGATATTGTATTTGCATGGCCTACAGCACAAGTGGCTGTTATGAACGCAGAAGCTGCTGTAAACATTATGTATCAAAAAGAATTAGCGGATGCAAAGCAACCCAATGCGTTACGAGCTGAAAAGATAGAAGAATTTTCACGTTTACAAGCTAGTCCTTATACTGCTGCAAGTCGAGGATATGTTGATGATGTCATTGAGCCTGCAGCTACTCGTAAACGAGTGATAGCAGCTTTAGAAATGTTATATACAAAAAGAGATCCTCGACCAGCTAAAAAACAAAGCACAGTATTATAATGTGGATTCAATAAATGAGGTGATAAAATGAATGCATTAGCAGAAGGCTTAACCGTTACCATTGTTGGTATGGGGATTACTTTGTTAGCTTTACTAGCTTTATCCTATATATTAGATATATTTGGAGCGTTCAGTAAAGCAAAGCCCAAAGCAAAAGCTCAACCAGTTCCAGAGGTATCTGAAGAGATAGAAGAGGTAGATGAAACAGATGATTTAGAATTGGTAGCCGTCATTACAGCTGCCATTGCTGCTAGTTTAAATACAACAACGGATCAATTGCAAGTGAGATCTTTTAGAAGAGTAGGAGTCCAAGGTTCTACTTGGAGTCGTACAGCTAAACAAGAGAATTTAAAAATCATTGAATAACTATAGAGAATCATTCAAGATTCAAAGGGAGGAAAAGTCATGAAAAGATTTCAAGTGACCGTAAATGGAAATGTATATGAAGTAGAAGTAGAAGAATTGGCAGGAGGAGCTAGTGTAACACCAACACCTGTTGTGTCTGCACCTCAACCTGCAGCAAAATCACCTGCAGTTAAAAAATCTTCTGGGGCAGTGGGTGGTACAAAAGTAGAAGCTCCTATGCCAGGAGTTATTCTTGATATTCGAGTTAAAGAAGGCGATAAAGTTAAAGAAGGAGATGTAGTTGCTATATTAGAAGCAATGAAAATGGAAAATGAAATTGTAGCTCCAGCAGCAGGTACTATTGCTTCAATTAATGTGTCTAAAGGGGCTTCTGTAGAAACAGGAGATTTGATTGTTTCCATTGGATAAAAAATGTGACACAAGGAGGTAGCCAATATGGCGTTTATACATGCATTATTAGATGCATTGACTGGTTTTGTAAAAAGTACAGGCTTTATGGGATTAACGTACCATAATATTATTATGATTATTGTGGCCTTGATCCTTCTTTATCTAGCTATTAAAAAAGGATATGAGCCATTACTATTGGTTCCTATTTCTTTTGGTATGTTATTAGTTAATCTGCCTGGTAACGGTTTAATGGAAGAAGGCGGATTATTATATTATCTATATTTTGGAAATAAACTGGGGATTTTTCCACCTTTAGTTTTTATGGGTGTGGGGGCTTTAACTGACTTTGGACCTTTAATTGCAAATCCTCGTAGCGTATTATTAGGAGGGGCAGCTCAATTTGGTATTTTCTTTGCTTTTCTTGGTGCCATTATTTTAAATATGATTTTCCCAGGTTTATTTAATTTGAAAGAAGCAGCTTCGATTGCAATTATTGGAGGAGCAGATGGACCAACAGCTATTTTCTTAACAAGTCAATTAGCGCCTCATTTGCTAGGACCTATTGCTGTAGCTGCGTACTCTTATATGGCATTAGTACCAATTATTCAACCACCAATTATGCGTGCTTTAACAACAAAAAAAGAACGACAAATTAAAATGGATCAATTAAGACCGGTTTCAAAAACAGAAAAAGTTGTTTTCCCTATTGTTGTTACAATTTTAGTTGTTTTATTATTACCTAGTGCTGCTCCACTAGTTGGAATGTTGATGTTTGGTAATCTCATTCGAGAATGTGCAGACACACATAATTTAGCTCAAACAGCTTCTAATGGATTAATGTACAGTATTACCATTTTCTTAGGAATGACGGTAGGAGCGACAGCGAGTGCAGAAGCGTTCTTAAATCCACAAACTTTAGGAATTTTGGCATTAGGATTAGCTGCCTTTTCAGTAGGAACTGCAGCAGGTATTCTTTTTGGTAAAATTATGTGTAAAGTTAGTGGTGGAAAAGTGAATCCTTTAATTGGAGCTGCAGGTGTATCTGCAGTACCTATGGCAGCGCGAGTGGTTCAAAAAGTAGGTAGTGAAGAAAATCCAACGAATTTCTTATTAATGCATGCTATGGGACCTAATGTGGCAGGGGTTATTGGTTCTGCGATTGTAGCTGGTATTTTCCTCACATTATATGGTGCTTAAAAGAAATAGAGAATTTAAGGACATAGTGGATTTGAACAACAATCTATAAGGAGGTCACACAGATGGCAGAAAAAATCAAAAAAAGACCAGTGCAAATCACAGATACAATTTTACGAGATGCGCACCAGTCTTTAATTGCAACAAGAATGACAACGGAAGATATGCTTCCTATTGTAGAAAAATTAGATCAAGTGGGTTTTCATGCATTAGAAATGTGGGGGGGAGCAACTTTTGACTCTTGCCTTCGTTTCTTAAAAGAAGATCCTTGGGAGCGACTTCGTAAAATTCGTGCTGTTGCTAAAAATACAAAACTTCAAATGTTATTACGAGGACAAAATATATTAGGATATCGTCATTATGCAGATGATGTAGTGGAATATTTTGTACAAAAAAGTATTGCTAATGGAATTGATATTATTCGAATTTTTGATGCTTTAAATGATCCAAGAAATTTAGAGACAGCAGTAAAAGCAACGAAAAAAGAAAAAGGACATGCACAAGTAGCTGTTTCTTATACATTAAGTGAAGTGCATACTTTAGAATATTATGTAAAACTAGCTAAACAATTAGAAAATATGGGTGCTGATTCTATTTGTATTAAAGATATGGCTGGATTATTGCTCCCTTATTCCGCTTATGAATTGGTTTCTGCATTAAAGAAAGCAGTAAAAATACCCATTAATATGCATGGACATTATACTAGTGGTGTAGTAGCTATGACTTATATGAAAGCGATAGAAGCAGGTGCTGATATTATCGATACTGCTATATCACCTTTTTCTATGGGAACATCACAACCAGCTACAGAAGTAATGGTAGAAACGTTTAAAGGAACCCCTTATGATACTGGTTTAGATCAAAAATTATTAAGTGAAATTGCAGGCTATTTTAGACCATTACGAGATAAAGCGATGGAAGAAGGGCTTCTTAATCCTAAGGTATTAGGAGTAGATATTCAAACTTTATTGTATCAAGTACCAGGAGGTATGTTATCTAATTTAGTTTCTCAATTAAAACAACAGGGAGCAGAAGATAGATATTATGATGTATTACAAGAAATACCTCGAGTAAGAGCAGATTTTGGATATCCTCCACTTGTTACACCTAGTAGTCAAATTGTAGGTACTCAAGCGGTATTGAATGTACTAACAGGTGAACGTTATAAAATGATTACTAAAGAATCGAAAGCTTTAGTAAGGGGAGAATATGGAAGAACTCCTGTACCTATTAGTAAAGAAATACAAAAGACGATTATTGGAGATGAGAAACCTATTACTTGTCGTCCAGCGGATTTACTAAAACCAGAATTAAAAGAAATTGAAAAACAAATGAAACAATATAAAGAACAAGAGGAAGATGTACTATCTTATGCCCTTTTCCCTCAAGTAGCGGAAGATTTTTTCAAATATCGTCAAGCACAAAAAACAAAAGTGGATCCTACATTAGTGGATCAAGAAAATAAGGTTTATCCTGTATAAAGGTATAAAACAAGCCCGTATATACGGGCTTGTTTTATGTTTATATGAAAGAAATTTGATAATTTTATGGAAGAAAAATTTTAGTAGAGTATTTCTAACGTTGTAAAAGCTATAATATAAGATATAATAAGAAGTATAAAATAGAATTACTTATAATTAATAAAGAATATAAGGAAAATAGAAAAGGGCAGGTGAAAGGCGTTTCCTCAGAAATATAGTTAGGAGGTTTATGCCATAAAAGTGAAAAATCAAAATGATTTAATTCAACGCATTAATGAAAATATGCCAAGGCTAAGTAAAGGACAAAGATTATTAGCTAATTATATTTTAAATCATTATGAAAAAGCTGTATTTTTAACGGCTTCTAAGTTAGGGAAAATTGTGGGAGTTAGTGAATCAACGGTGGTTCGTTTTGCTAATGAATTAGGATATGATGGATATCCTAAATTACAAAGAGCTTTAGAAGAGTTAGTTAAAACGAAATTAACATCTGTTCAACGAATTGAAGTCACTTCTGATCGTTTAGAAAATCAACATGTATTAAAATCTGTATTACAATCCGATGCGGAAAAAATTCGTTTAACTTTAGAAGAAATTGATGAAGAAGATTTTGATAAGGCTGTAGATGCTATTTTAGAAGCAAAAAGAGTTTATATATTAGGCGTTCGAAGTTCTGCTTCATTGGCTAGTTTTTTAGGATTTTATATGAATTTAATGTTTGATAATATTAAGTTAATTCATACAAATAGTGTTAGTGAGATGTTTGAACAAATTCATCGGTTAGGGCCAGAAGATGTAGTAATAGGCATTAGTTTTCCGAGATATTCAAAAAGAACTTTAAAGGCTATAGAGTTTGCACATACACAAAAAGCAACGGTTATTTCTATCACAGATAGTCCTCTATCTCCTATGACTCAATATGCAGATTATAATTTATTAGCAAGAAGCGATATGGCTTCTTTTGTAGATTCTTTAGTAGCCCCTATGAGTCTCATTAATGCTTTAATTGTAGCCTTAAGTATGAAAAAGAAGACAGAAATTAAGGAATCTTTAGAGCATCTAGAAAAGATTTGGACAAAGTATCAAGTATATGATACAAATGAAGATTCAAATTTAACGTATTCTTTAAATCGTAATCGAGGAGATGTGTAGGTATGGCAAAATGGTATTTAATTCGACATGGAGAAACAGAATGGAATACTCTTGGTAAATACCAAGGAAGTAGTGATATTCCTTTATCTTCAAAAGGAATACAGCAAGCAGAAAAATTAAAAGAGAAAATGTCTTCAATATCCTTAAGTGCTATTTATTCTTCTGATTTACAGCGTGCATATAAAACTGCTAAACCGATTGCTCTTTCTCATCATCTTTCCATTCAGCCTTTAGATTTAATTAGAGAAATTAATTTTGGAGAATGGGAAGGATACACAGCTGAAGAACTAAAAAAGAAATATGGGAAATCATATGAACAATTTTCAAAAGAACCTTTTGCATATAATTTTCCAGGAGAAGGCTCTTTAAACAATGTGCAAAAACGAGCAAAAAAAGCAATAGAAATAATTCAAAAAAATCATTCTACAGGAAATATAGCTATTGTAGCACATGGAGGTATTTTAAAAGTAATAATAATTGAATTATTGGGATGGGATATATCCTTTTATAAACAATTTTGGTTAGGGAATACATCTATTTCTACCATTCAGTTAAAACAAAATGGAAAGCATATATTAGCGCATTTAAATGATATGGGACATTTATAAAAAAATAAATCTATGAATAGAATAAAAAGCAATTAGACAAGAAAGGATTTATAGACATGAAAAAGGTATTAGTCGTAGGTGGCGGACCAGCAGGCATGATGGCAGCAGGTGTTGCTGCTCAAAAAGGACATGAAGTACATCTATTCGAAAAAAATTCACGTTTAGGGAAAAAATTAGGAATTACTGGTAAAGGTAGATGTAATCTAACAAATGATAGTGATATAGAAAATTTTATGGAACAAATAAATGGAAATACGAAATTTTTATATAGTGCATTTTATCAATGGAAACCTAAAGATGTGATGAATTTTTTTGCTACTCATGGGGTAAAAACGAAAGTAGAAAGAGGTAATCGTGTTTTTCCTGTTTCAGATCGAGCATACGATGTGATTCAAGCATTTATCGAGTTTTTAATTCAAACAGGTGTACATATTCATTGTAATACAGAAGTAAAAGATCTATGGGTAGAGAATGATCAGTTAAAAGGAATTCTATTTCAAAATGGGACATATGAATCGGGAGAGGCAGTTATTATAGCTACAGGAGGATTATCTTATCCTAAGACGGGTTCTACTGGACAGGGGTATATAATGGCTAAAAAAGTTGGACATTCTATTACACCATGCTTTCCTTCTTTGGTTCCTTTAGTTGCAAAAGAAAAATGGGTTACTGATTTACAAGGTCTTAGCCTTAAAAATGTAAAGGTAACGATGAAAACACAAAAAGGAAAGATACTTTATCAAGATTTTGGTGAAATGATGTTTACTCATTATGGTGTATCAGGTCCTATTATTTTAAGTGCCAGTCGAAGTATTGTACCTTATAAAGAGTCCATTGATTTATATATTGATTTAAAGCCATCTTTAGATATACCCACTTTGGATAGGAGAATTATTAGAGATTTAGAAAAGTTTAAGATGAAAGATTTTAACAATTCATTATATGATTTATTACCAAAGGCATTAATTCCAATAGTGATTCAACTTTCTGAGATTTCTCCAGATAAAAAAACTCATTTAATTACGAAGGAAGAAAGAAAAAGATTAATTCATGTGTTGAAAGAAATGAAAATAACGATTATAGGTAATCGTGGTTATTCAGAAGCAATTGTTACTGCTGGTGGTGTTAAAGTGCAAGAACTTTCTCCTAAGACGATGGAATCAAAATATATGAAAGGATTATATTTTGTTGGTGAGGTTTTGGATGTAGATGGATACACAGGGGGTTATAATTTACAAATTGCTTTTTCTACAGGATATGTAGCAGGCTCTCATATATATTAAAAAGACTCTTGTGTTCTTAGCAATAGTATTTTATAATAGATAAGTGAGAGTTTTAATATCACAATCATAAAGGAATGAACATAATGAATATAGGTGCCATTAGAGGGGCTATTACGGTACAAGAAAATACCCCAGATGGAATTATTCAAGACACATCATATCTTTTACAAGAGATAATAAAAAGAAATCACATATTTATATCGGATATTATTTCTATTTGTTTTACGGCTACGGATGATTTAGATGCAGCCTATCCAGCAGTAGCAGCTAGGCAATTAGGAATTACACAAGCCGCTTTGATGTGTTTTCAAGAAATGAAAGTAATAAACAGCTTACAAAAATGCATTCGGGTAATGATACAAGTTAAAACTGAATCTGCTCAAGCTGATATTCAACATGTTTATTTGAAACAGGCGGCTACATTACGACCTGATTTAGTTGAAAAATGAGTATTATAAGAATGATATTGTAAGATTTAGGAGGAAATCCTATGGAATATATTAGCGTTGCTATTGATGGTCCTGCAGGTGCTGGAAAAAGTACTATTGCAAAAGCTGTAGCAAATGCTTTACATTTTATTTATGTTGATACGGGAGCCATGTATAGAACCGTGGCTCTTTACTGTATAGAACATGGAATTAAAGATGAATCCCAAATTGCAAATGTCATGGATTATATTAACATTGAATTAAGATACGAAGGTAACGAACAACAAGTTTTCCTAAATGGTCAGGATGTAACTCATAAAATTCGTACGTCAAAGGTATCTCAAATGGCTTCTTATGTAGCTACTTTTCCATCTGTACGTGATAAATTAGTAGAATATCAAAAGGAGATTGCAAAAAAGCAATCTGTTGTGATGGATGGTAGAGATATTGGAACTAATGTACTTCCAAAAGCTACTGTTAAAATATTTTTAACAGCAACATCTACAGAAAGAGCAAGAAGGCGTTATCTAGAAATGCAGCAAAAGGGTATAGAGTGTAACTTGTTAGAAATAAAGGAAGAAATCGATAAAAGAGATAAACAAGATAAAACTCGTACTTTTGCACCATTAAAAAAAGCAGAAGATGCAGTAGAGGTAGATACAACAGGATTTACTATAGATCAAGTGGTGAAACGAATTTTAGCGTTAATTCCATAAAGGAGAATGTAAAGTGGAAATTCTTGTAGCATCTACAGCAGGTTTTTGTTTTGGCGTTCAAAGAGCTGTAGATTCTGTATATAAAAATATGAACAAGGAAAAATTATATACGTATGGACCTATTATTCATAATCAACAAGTGGTAGATTCTTTAGAAAATCAAGGAATCCAGGCCATTTATGACATATCAGATCTTTCGGTAGGTACGATTGTACTTCGTTCTCATGGTGTAGCTAAAAAAGTTTATGAAGAAATTGAAAAACAAGGATTAACCTATATTGATTCCACTTGTCCTTATGTAAAACGCATCCATAAAATTGTAGAAAAGTATTCAAAACAAGGAGCCCAGATTGTGATTGTAGGGGATCCGACGCATCCAGAAGTACAAGGTATCAATGGTTGGTGTAAGAACCAGGGTATTATTTTACAAAATCAAAATGAAGCAAGAATTTGTTCCTTATCAAAACAAATTCCTATTTGTATTGTTGCCCAAACTACTTACAAACCCCAGGTATATAATGATATTATTGATATATTAGAGTCTAGGGGTTATACAATAAAGGTTTTTCATACTATTTGTAATGCCACGTCAATACGGCAAGAAGAAGCTATACGTATTGCGAAAAAAGTAGATAAAATGATTGTTATTGGTGGTAAGCATAGTTCAAATACTAGAAAATTATATGAGCTTTGTAAACAGTGGTGTGAACAAACTTATTATATTGAAGTACCACAAGAGTTAGAGTTGAATCTTTTTCAACCTAATGATAAAATTGGAATAACTGCAGGGGCATCCACTCCTAAAAAGACAATTGAGGAGGTTATTAAGATTATGAGTGATATGCACAACAATCAAGAAAATCAAGCAAGTTTTGAAGAATTATTAGAAGAATCCTTAAGCCAAGGTCGAGTTTATAGAGGTCAAACTCTTCAAGGTAAAGTTATACATGTAGATGAAAACGAAGTAATTGTAAGTTTAGGATATAAAGCAGATGGTATTATTTCTAAAGCAGAATTTTCTTCTGATCCTAACGTAGATTTAAAAAAAGAAGTTCAACCTGGTGATGAAATTGAAGTTTATGTTATGAAAGTAAATGATCAAGAAGGACAAGTATTACTATCTAAAAAAAGACTTGCCTTTCAAGAAGGATGGGATACTTTACAAGCAGCTTATGAATCCCAAAAAGTATTAGAAGGAAAGGTTATTGAAGTAGTACGAGGAGGAGTTATAGTTCTTCTTCATGAAGTTCGTGTTTTTATCCCAGCATCTCAATTATCAGACCATTTTATTCATGATTTAAATGAATTTTTACACAAAGATATTACCTTTAAATTAATTGAATTTGATCGACGTAGAAGAAAGGTAATTGGTAGTCATAAGGAAATTATGGCAAAAGAAAGAGCTGCTCAAAAAGAAAAACTTTTTGAAACCTTAGAACCAGAAAATATAGTGGAAGGCGTTGTAAAACGATTAACTAATTTTGGTGCGTTTGTTGACTTAGGAGGCGCAGATGGATTATTGCATATTTCTGAGTTATCTTGGGGTCATGTAAAACATCCTAGAGAAATACTAGAAGAAGGACAAACAGTTAAAGTTCGAATTTTAGAAGTAGATAAAGAAAATGAAAGAATTTCTTTGTCATTAAAATCATCTGAGAATAATCCTTGGAATATAGCAGAAACAAAATATGCAGTAGGTAATAAAGTTACAGGAACTGTAGTCAGAATAGTATCTTTTGGAGCTTTTGTAGAATTAGAACCAGGTGTAGATGGTTTAATTCATATCTCTCAAATTGCTAATAAGCATGTAGAGAAAGTAGAAGATGAATTACGTATTGGAGAACAAGTAGAAGCTATTGTTCTGGATTTAGATGTAGAAGCAAAACGTATTAGTTTAAGTCTCAAAGAATTAGAAGAACCTGAAGTGGAAATAGAAAAAGAACCAAATGAAGCATAAAGTACAGTATAGTAGAGAATAAATAATAGCCTATGCCTTATAACAAAGTAAGGCATAGGCTATATCTGTTTTGGTTAAGGTTACTTTAAACTTGCATATTTGCAATAGTTGGTATCATAAATTTTAGCATATATTTTAATAGAAAAAATAAAAAATAGTACAAAATGAATCTATATTATTATAAGAAAGGATATTATAGATGATCGTACAAGAAATGATGAATCAGTTGCAATTAAAATTAATAGCAGGACAAAAAGGCTTACAGAAAGATATTACTACTGGATATGTAGGGGATTTATTAAGTAATGTTATAGCACATGCTAAAGAAGGTTCTGTATGGATAACTGTACAAGGACATTTAAATATTGTAGCTGTGGCAAGTCTAATTCATTTATCTTGTATTATTGTAGTACAAGATATTCCTATTCCATTTGATACTATTAAAAAAGCAAATGAAGAACAAATTCCTATTTTTACTACATCCGATTCTTCTTATAAAATAGTTCAAAAATTATTAAAGATAGGAATTGGTGACTAGCAATTTTTAACAAAATAAGATAGAAGTTTTAGTAAAGACCATTCAATGAAGTATATAACAAAATTTACTGAATGGTCTTTTGAAAGATTTATTTTACAAAAAGGGTAAATATTGATGAGGATTATTTTCTAAGTGTTGTAAGGTTTCTTTCATAATAATAATTCCGTCATAAATTTCTTCTTTGGTAATATTAGCAAAACTTAAACGGAAATAGGATTTATAATAAGGGCTAAGAGAGAATAAGGAACCAGGAGCAATAATCACTTTTCTTTGTAAAAGAGTATTACAAAAAGTATCCATTGGAATATCACTTTTTAATTGTAACCATAGACTTAAACCACCTTTTGGTGGAATATAATCTATCCAATTTTTTATATTATGTTCAATTTGTTCTATGAGATATTCATAACGTATTTTATATATTGCTCTTATTTTTTTTACATGTTCTTCCCAAAGATGTAAGGATAGATATCGTTCAAAAGCTCGTTGTAAAAGACCAGAAGTGGCGATATCCGTTGTTTGTTTTGCTGATAATACATGTTGAAATATAGCTTTAGGTAAAATCATAAAACCAAGACGGAGTCCTGGCATAAAGTTTTTAGAAAAGCTTTTGATGTAAATGACCCTATTTTTATGATCGAATGCTTTTAGTGGAATAGGAGGTTCTAAAGAAAAATAAAGATCACTTAAATAATCGTCTTCAATAATATAGAAATCATATTGTTCTGCTAAATCTAATAAGATTCTTTTTTTCTCTGTAGAGTAAGAGATTCCCGTTGGGTTTTGGTAATAAGTCATCATATATATAAATTTAGGTTGATATAGTTTCAAATAAATTTCTAAGGTATTATGGTCTATACCATCTTTTTCTAGTGGAATTTCAATCATTTTAGCTCCACGAGATTGAAAGGCAGCTACAGCTCCATTATAAGTTGGTTTTTCGATAAAAACTAAGTCACCATAGTGAAGTAAAGCTTTTGAAATAAGATCAATACCTTGTTGCGCACCAGAAATAATCTGCACTTTTTCTGGTGTAGTATAGATATTGGATTGTTGTATAAAATTACATATTGTTTTTCTTAAAGGTAGATAACCTTGAGTATCTTGATAAGAAAAAGCATTCCCTTTATCTCGATCTAAAACTTCATTAAGAGCTTTCTTAAAGGCATCAATGGGGAACAAGTCTGTAGAAGGGGACATACTAGCAAAGTTAATAGTTGAGTCAGTTATGGGTATGGAAGTAGGGAAGGAAGTAGATTTTAATTTAGAAACGATCGGTTTTTGTAAAATATCTAATGGTAATGGAGCTACATAGGTACCACTTCCCATTTGTGAATAAACTACTCCTCTGTTTTCTAAATAGTTATAAGCTCTTACTACAGTACTAGGATTGATTTTTAAATGGGTTGCAAAAGAACGAATAGGTGGTAATTGTGTGTTTGGTTTTAAAATATTTTTTTCGATTAATTCATAAAGATGGTCCCCTAATTGTTTATACATAGGCTTTTTTGAATTTTTATCCATGTGTATGGATACAAAATAATTCATTATCAAAACTCCTTTAATTTTTATTGAATTTATTTTATATATGAGTATAATAAGAATAAATTTAATATACTAAAATCATTTATTCATCAATAAGATATGGATTTTATTATAATGAAAAATTATAAAGTGTATCCATACATTATTTTATAACAGATGATGCTTGAAGTAAAGGAGAAAAAAGAATGAATAAAAATTGTGTAGATCAATTATTAAAAGGTGGCGTCATTATGGACGTAACTTGTGTGAAAGAAGCGAAAATTGCACAAGAAGCAGGGGCTGTAGCTGTTATGGCTTTAGAAAGAGTTCCATCAGATATTCGTAAAGAAGGCGGAGTAGCTAGAATGTCTGATCCCAAATTAATAAAAGATATTCAAGCAGTGTCCGATATTCCTGTTATGGCAAAATGTCGAATTGGTCATTTTGTGGAAGCTCAAATTTTAGAAAGTTTAGAGATTGATTATATTGATGAAAGTGAAGTTCTCACTCCTGCAGATAATCAATTTCACATAGATAAAAGAGATTTTAATACTCCTTTTGTCTGTGGTGCTAGGAATTTAGGTGAAGCTTTACGCCGTATTGGTGAAGGGGCTAGTATGATTCGTACCAAAGGTGAAGCAGGTACAGGAAATATTGTAGAAGCGGTTTCTCATATGCGAATGATGATGGCTCAAATTAGACAACTTCAAAATATGGCAAAAGAAGAACGAATGGTTTTTGCAAAAGAATTAGGTGCCCCTTATCATTTAATTGAACAAGTAGCTGAATTAGGACGTTTACCTGTCCTTAATTTTTCAGCAGGTGGGGTGGCAACTCCTGCAGATGCTGCATTAATGATGCAACTAGGTAGTGATGGTGTATTTGTAGGATCTGGTATTTTTCGTTCTGGTAATCCAGAAAAAAGAGCAAAAGCGATAGTAGAAGCAGTGGCTCATTATAAAGATTCAAAGATATTAGCAGATATCTCAACGGATCTTGGAGAACCTATGTCAGGTTTAGATCTTAGAGAAGTTAATGTGTTTTATTCTAAAAGGGGAGAATAAAAAAGTAGAAGATAAATCATATATGATTTATCTTCTATTTTTTTATGAGGTAAAATAATTTTATTTAGTTTATATTTTAAATTCATAATAAAAGAAATATATTTTCAATAAGATATACATAATTTCTATGTTATAATTTAAAAGAATACATAAAGTAGTAAAATCATATAAAAATATAATTGTATTTGAAAGATTATTAAAAAATTTTTACAGTCGATCATTTACATGAAGAAAGGATAAAATATGGAGGAAATTGCATTACATATCTTAGACATTATTCAAAATAGTATTTATGCAGAAGGGACTTTTATTGAACTTTTTATTCAAGAAGATCCAAAGCATAATTTATTTTCTTTTTATGTTCAGGATAATGGAAGGGGTATGACTAAAGAATTTATACAAAAAGTAAAAAATCCTTTTTATACAACTCGAACTACTCGAAAAGTAGGTCTTGGAATTCCATTACTAGAAGCGACTTGTAGACAATGTAATGGGGAATTAAAAATACAAAGTCAAATGGGGAAAGGAACTATAATACAAGCTATAATGGAATACGATCATATAGATCGTCCACCATTAGGAGATATGTCTTCGACTATTATTTCTGTTTTATTATCGTTAGATCATCAACGTTTTCGATATAAACATCAATACCAAGATCAAATATTTATTTTAGATACAAAAGAGCTAAAAGAAGACTTAGGAACTCTTGTTTTGCAACAACCAGATATATTACGATGGATTCGTCAATATGTAAATGATCAGTTGATGAAGTTAACTCAATGAACCTAAATGAAGGTTGATAAGAATTAAACAAAAATTCCTGTTTAAATAGAGATTATAAAGGAAAGATAGAAGAAGAAAAAATTCTTATTGATTGGATATATTGTATACACCATACAATGATATACTTTTTGAAATGTTTATTGTTTGTACAAAAAATATCAATGATTGTATCTGTGATTAAATTATACTATGATATATAGTAGAGTATTAAATAATATATAGTAGACAGGGGGATTTCGAATGAAGGCTTTAACATTTAAGCGTGGGATTCATCCGCCCCACGGTAAACATTATACAGAAAATAAACCGATTGAAGTTTTAATGCCCAAAGGAGATTTGATTTATCCTATGGCTCAACATATTGGAGCACCTTGTGAGCCTTTAGTAAAGAAAGGGGATCGTGTTCTTTTGGGACAAAAAATAGGAGAGGCTAAAGGGTTTGTGTCAGCTCCTATTCATAGTACAGTATCAGGAACAGTAAAAAATGTGACTCCTATGTTACATCCTAATGGGACAAAAGTTATGTCTGTTATTGTAGAAAATGATGGTTTATATGAAGAAGATCCTTCTATTAATCAATCAAAAGATTATAAAAAAATGTCTCGTGAGGAAATTATAAATAAGATTCGAGAAGCAGGAGTAGTAGGAATGGGAGGGGCTGGTTTCCCTACTTTTATTAAATTATCTCCTCCAATTATCGAAAATATTGATACTATATTAATCAATGGAGCAGAATGTGAACCTTATTTGACTTCTGATTATCGAGTGATGGTAGAAGAATCAGGAAAAGTAGCAGAAGGACTTCGAATTATTCTTCATCTTTTTCCTAAAGCTAAAGGGTATATTGCCATTGAAGATAATAAGCCTGAGGCTATTGCTAAAATGAGGGAAGCTACAAAAAATGATAAAAATATTCAAATTCTTGTGTTAAAAACTAAATATCCTCAAGGATCTGAGAAACAGTTAATTTATGCTTGTACGAAGAGAGAGGTGCCTTCAGGAAAATTACCGGCAGATGTAGGATGTATTGTGCAAAATATTGACACAGTAGTTGCAATACATCGAGCTATTGTACGAGGTCGCCCTTTAATGAGAAGAATTGTAACAGTAAGTGGAGGAGCTATTAAAGAACCGAAAAATTTTAAAGTACGTATTGGTACAACCTATAGGGAATTAGTAGAAGCAGCTGGTGGATTTATAGAAAAACCTGCCAAGATCATATCCGGAGGCCCTATGATGGGAATAGCTCTATTTTCTTTGGATGTGCCCATAATTAAAACTTCTTCTGCTATCTTATGTTTAACAGAGAAAGAAGCTGTTTTGCCACCAGAAAAAGCATGTATTCGATGTGGAAAGTGCGTAGATATTTGTCCTATGAATTTACTTCCACTATCTTTGAATGTTCATGCTTTACATCATGAGTGGGATGATTTTGAAAAAGAACATGGCATGGATTGTATGGAATGTGGTAGTTGTTCTTATATTTGTCCAGCTAAACGACATTTATTGCAGTCTATTCGAAGAGGTAAGAAGACTATATTAGCGAATAAAAGAAAATAATAAAGGGGGATTTTTCGTGGAACAGACAATGTATACGGTGTCTTCATCGCCACATATTAGGGCAGATCATACTATTGATAGTATAATGAAAGATGTGATTATTGCTTTACTTCCAGCAGTTATTATGTCTTTATATATATTTAAGTGGGAAGCATTATGGGTTATGATATTTTCTATTTTATCCTGTGTAGGGTCAGAAGCTCTATGGCAGAAGCTAACAAAAAACCCTATTACGATTGATGATTATAGTGCTGTGGTAACAGGATTACTTTTAGCTTTTAATTTACCCGCTTCGGTTCCTTTATGGATTCCTATAATAGGAGGAGCTTTTGCAATAGTTATTGTAAAACAAATCTTTGGTGGATTAGGGCAAAATTTTATGAATCCAGCTTTAGCAGCAAGAGCAATATTATTGGCTTCGTGGCCTAGTCATATGACGAATTGGACATTAGATGGCGTTACTACCGCTACTCCTTTAGGTATTTTAAAGGCAGGTATGGGTGAAGTAAGTGCAGCAACCTTAGCAGCACCTCCGGCATTTTCTCAATTATTAATTGGAAATATAGGAGGCTGTTTAGGAGAGACATCAGCAATTGCCTTACTTATTGGTGCAGCTTATTTGCTTTATAAAAGAATTATTCATTGGCGTATTCCTGCTAGTTTTATTGGTACAGTTTTTATACTTACTTGGATTTTTGGTCGAAATGGTATGTTTCAAGCAAATCCCTTTTATGAAATTTTTACTGGTGGTTTATTGCTAGGAGCTTTTTTTATGGCTACAGATTATACAACTTCACCTGTAACACCTTTAGGACAATGGATCATGGGAATTGGATGTGGACTTATTACTACTTTAATTCGTTTATTTGGTGGGTATCCAGAAGGTGTGTCGTATTCTATTTTATTAATGAATTTAGCAGTTCCTTTATTAGATCGATATACTCATCCAAAGGTTTTTGGGGAGGTGAAATCCAATGAATGAGACATTAAAAATGGGACTTATTTTATGTTTGATTACTGTATTATCCGGTTTTTCTTTAGGTATGGTTTATGAAGTTACGAAAGAACCTATTGCACAACAAAAAATAAAAACACATCAAGAGGCGATGAAAGCCGTTTTACCAGAAGTAGAGACTTTTGAACTTATAGAAAGTGATGACTTTAGTGCTCAATATGGAATAAAAGAAATTCAAATAGGATATAAAGGAACTCAAATAATTGGATATGTAATGCAAGTCATTACTAAAGGATACGGTGGAGAAATTGAAATGATGGTAGGTATAAATCAAGAAGGCATTATTCAAGGTGTTAAAATTGTACAACATGCAGAAACTGCGGGATTAGGTGCTAATGCAAAAGAACCATCTTTTTTAAATCAATATGTAAATAAATCTGCTGAACAATCTTTGTGGGTTACCAAATCAACACCTACAAATGATCAAGAAGTTGAAGCAATAACAGGAGCAACCATAACAACAGAAGCTGTTACAAGTGGAATTAATAATGCATTAACCTTATTCAAGGAGAAGTTAAAATAAAGGGGATGATGTAGATGAATATTGTTAGAGAACGTTTAAAAAATGGAATTATTAAAGAAAATCCTACCTTTGTACAAGTGCTAGGAATGTGTCCAACGTTAGCAGTAACAACATCGGCTAAAAATGGTTTAGGAATGGGACTTGCTACAACAGCAGTTTTGATTTGTTCGAATATGGTTATTTCTTTAGTACGGAAATTAATTCCTTCTAAAATAAGAATTCCTTCTTTTATTGTTATTATTGCTACGTTTGTAACGATAATTGAATTTTTATTAGAAGGTTATGCACCTTCGCTATATGATTCATTAGGTCTTTTTATACCTTTGATTGTAGTAAATTGTATTATTTTAGGAAGAGCAGAAGCTTATGCTTCTAAACATTCTGTCATAGCTTCTTTATTTGATGGATTAGGAACAGGTTTAGGGTTTACTTTATCTCTTACTATGATAGGGATTATAAGAGAATTATTGGGAACAGGAAAATTTTTCAGTAGACCATTGTTACCTGCTTCTTTTGAGCCTGCCATTATTATGATTATGGCTCCTGGTGCTTTTTTTACTTTAGGTATTTTGATGGCTTTATTAAACCAATATAGACTTCAAAAAGGGAAAAATTAAATTTAAAGATATAAATTAAATTTAAAGATATAAATTAGAAATTTTTATTATAGAAGCCTAAGAAAGATAAAAATAGGTTTAAAAATTAATTTGTGGGAGGAAAAAAAGATGACACAGATTTTAGTAATTTTCTTAGGAGCTATTTTTGTTAATAACTTTGTTTTATCTCGTTTTCTTGGTACTTGTCCTTTTTTAGGAGTTTCAAAAAAAGTAGAAACAGCAACAGGAATGGGATTAGCGGTTACTTTTGTTATGACATTAGCTTCTATTATGTCTTATATTGTTTATGATTGGATTTTGGTACCTTTAGAAATAGAATATCTCTATACGATTGCTTTTATTTTAGTTATTGCTTCATTAGTACAGTTTGTAGAGATGGTAATTCAAAAAACAAGTCCTACATTATATCAAGCGTTAGGAGTTTATCTTCCTTTAATTACAACCAATTGTGCTGTTTTAGGTGTAGCTATTATTAATAAAAATGAAGGTTATAATTTAATAAAATCTATTTTTAATGGTTTAGGGGGAGCTCTAGGATTTACTCTTGCTATTGTGTTATTTGCAGGAATACGAGAAAGAATTGAAAAAAATAATATTCTAGAAGCGTTTAAAGGATTTCCCATTGCTTTAATTACGGCAGGTTTAATGTCGATTGCTTTTTTAGGATTTCAAGGATTGTTATAAAAGTATAAATAAGGAGGTTGTAAAGATGAATATAATGACCATTGTATATTCCATAGCTAGTATAGGTGGATTAGGCTTACTTTTTGGTATTGGATTAGGTTATGCCTCTAAAAAATTTGCAGTCCCTGTTGATCCTAAAGTGCCTTTAATTCGAGATGTACTTCCGGGAGCCAATTGTGGGGGATGTGGATATGCTGGTTGTGATGCTTTTGCTAAGGCGGTAGCAGAAGGCGATGCCAATCCAGAGGGTTGTCCAGTAGGAGGTATTAAAGTGGCACAACAAGTAGCAGATATTTTAGGATTAACAGTGGAAGAAAAAGATCCAACAACTGCTTTTGTAAAATGTAATGGAACTTGTGAACACAGTCAAAATCACTATAAGTACTATGGCATTCAAGATTGTAATGAAGCAGCTTTATTACCAGGTGGAGGTTCTAAGAGTTGTTCTTATGGATGTATGGGACTAGGGAGTTGTGTGAAAGCTTGTCCTTTTGATGCTATAGAGATTCGAAATGGAGTAGCTGTTGTTATAGAAGAAAAATGTACTAGTTGTGGAAATTGTGTAGAGGCTTGTCCAAAAGGGCTAATCGAAATTGTTCCTTTAAAAAATAAAATACGTGTTGCTTGTAATTCAGAAGATAAAGGAAAAGAAGTTCGTTCTAACTGTGAGGTGGGTTGTATTGGTTGCCGTATGTGTGTAAGGACTTGTGAATATGATGCTATCGATTTTAATAATCAATTGGCTCATATAAATTATGAAAAATGTACCCAATGTCAGGCTTGTGTTGAAAAATGTCCAACAAATGCCATCTTAGGATTACAAGAAGTAAAAGTAGAAGAAAAGGCGAATTAATTCATCGCCTTTTTTCTATACAAAAAATTAGTTCTATGATACAATAAAAAGCATAAAATGGAATTTTTATTTATCTTACAAAGGGGGAGAAAATGTGTATTTAAAAAAACAAAAGAATGGATGGGCTTTGTTTTTACTGTTATTAGCTGGTATTGTACTTGGAGGTGCTATTGGTGAATGGATTGGAATGAAACCTGCTTTTGAATGGTTACGCTATGGATTTCATTTTGGGTTCGATCAACCTTTTGTATTCGATATAAAGGTTTTAGTATTAACGCTAGGTATTAGTATAAAGTTAAATATAGCAGGTATAATAGGAATGATCTTAGCGATTGTAATATATAGAAATTTATAGTAGAGTGAATATATGATATGGGAAGGTGAAAGATTGAAAAAAATTATTTTGGCATCTCAATCTCCAAGGAGACAAGAACTTTTACATCAAATAGGTATTTCTTTTGAAGTGATGACAAGTCATATTTCAGAAAAAATAGATGCAAGTTTATCCGTTGAGGATCAAGTTAAAAAATTAGCTTTTAATAAAGCACAAGCTATTCAAAAACAAATGAAGGAACCTTGTATTATTATTGGAGCAGATACGATGGTGACTTATAATAATCATATTTTAGGTAAACCTAAAAATGCTCAAGATGCTTATTCTATGTTGCAAATGCTTCAGGGACAAGTACATACGGTTTATACAGGTGTAGCTGTATTAGAAAGTTTTTCTATAAAAAAATTTTCTCATTACTGTTTTATGGAATCAGCAAAAGTATATATGAAATCATTAACAAAAACAGAAATTTGGAACTATATTAATTCCAAAGAACCGAAGGATAAAGCAGGAGCTTATGGTATTCAAGGTAAAGGAGCTGCTTTTATTCAAAAGATTGAGGGTGACTATTATACAGTTGTTGGATTGCCTATTAGTTCTCTTTATGATGTTTTAAAGGAAAAAGTTGAAATATCTAAATATTGGATAAATAATGAATGAGAATTGACAAAAAAACAGATTAATCGTAAAATAGAAATAGAAAAAATAGGGAGGTTTTGATAAAATATAGGAAATAGGTGGGGGGTAGAGATGAATATGCAAACTCAAAGAATGACTATGAAAGAATTGCCAGAGACTGAACGACCTTATGAAAAATTGAAAAAATATGGGCCTGCTTTTTTATCTGATGCTGAATTATTAGCGATTATATTTCGTGTTGGATCTAGGGGAGAGAGGGCAGTAGAAGTAGCTCAGCGATTATTGACTCTGAATGAACATAACCCAGGTTTGCCAGGATTGTATGATGCTAGTTTGAAGGACCTTCAAAAGGTAAAAGGAATTGGAGAAGTTAAATCTATACAAATTCAAGCAGTAATGGAACTTTCAAAACGTTTTGCAAAATATCAAGGAAAAGAACAGTTTAAAATTTCTTCCCCAAGTTCAATAGCGGCTGTTTATATGGAAGAAATGCGATACTTAAAACAAGAGCATTTTAAAGTAGTACTTTTAGATACTAAAAACAAGATTATAGGGGATCGAGATGTTACTATTGGAAGTATCAATGCATCGATTGTACATCCTAGAGAGGTATTTAAAGAAGCTATTCAAAAAAGTGCAGCCCATATTATTATTCTACATAATCACCCCAGTGGGGATCCAACACCTAGTAGAGAAGATATACAAGTTACAAAACGGATTTTCGAGGTAGGAAATTTAATAGGAATTCCTGTATTAGATCATATTATTATTGGAAATGGGAAGTACATTAGTTTAAAGGAAAAAGATCTATGTTGATAATTAACATAGATCTTTTTCGACATAAGAAGACTTTTTTTATATGGTTTCGTATTTTAATGTTGAAAAGTATCTTGAAAAAGAGTATTATATTACTAGTGATTATTTTAAAAGGTTTAAATGACTTTTTTTAGTGTTAGAATAACAAATTATCGGGAACAATAAAAAATAAATAGAGAAAAATTCTTTAATATAAAGTATATATTTAGTATTGTTTTTTGGGATAATACAGAGAATAAACGTATAAAGTATTCGTGAATTTAGAACTAGAAGGTTGCTGTAAATGAAGGAAGGAGAACATATATGCTATTTTCAAAAGATATGGGTATTGACTTAGGTACAGCCAATACCTTAGTTTTTATAAAAGGAAAAGGAATTATTGTTAGTGAACCATCTGTAGTAGCCGTGGATACAAGAGCAAAACAAGTTTTAGCTGTTGGAGATGAAGCCAAGCAAATGATAGGTAGGACTCCGGGTAATATTGTGGCTGTGCGTCCTATGCGTGACGGAGTTATTGCTGATTTTGAAACAACGGAAGCAATGTTAAAATATTTTATTAATAAAGCGTATACAAGAGGCTTTTTTAGTAGTAAGCCACGCGTTGTTGTCTGTGTTCCTTCAGGAGTTACAGAGGTAGAAAAAAGAGCAGTTATTGAAGCGACGATTAATGCAGGAGCTAGAGAACGAGATGCTTATTTAGTAGAAGAACCTATGGCAGCTGCTATTGGGGCAGGTTTGCCTGTAGCAGAGCCAACCGGAAGTATGGTTGTAGATATTGGTGGAGGAACAAGTGAAGTAGCTGTTATTTCTTTAGGAGGTGTAGTTACAAGTAAATCATTGCGTGTAGCAGGGGATGAGTTTGATGAATATATTATAAACTATATTAAAAAAGAATATAATTTAATGATTGGAGAACGAACTGCAGAAGAGATAAAATTAACTATTGGTTCAGCATATCCTATTCATTCAGATGAAAAAAAGCAAATTAGAGGTCGTGATCTTATTAGTGGATTACCTAAGACGATTGATATTACTTCAAAAGAAATCATGGATGCTTTAGCAGAACCAGTGAATGCTATTATTGATGCTATAAAATTTACTTTAGAAAAAACTCCTCCCGAATTAGCAGCGGATATTATGGAAACAGGTATTATGTTAACTGGTGGAGGTGCTCTTTTACAAGGTTTAGATCAATTAATTAATAAAGAGACGGGAATGCCAGTTCATATTGCTGAAGAACCATTAAACTGTGTTGTTTTAGGAACAGGAATGGTACTAGAACATATTGATACTCTTAAAAATGTCCTTATTTCACCTCGAAAATTAAGATAGTAAATGTGGTAAAATAAGGGGTGAATAATGTTGAAGTTTAAAAAGATATTAATTCCTAAGAAATATGTTTTAACAATAGTAACCATTATTACAATGGTTACTATTGTTGTAACATTACCGAATCGAAACCAAGTGACGATGATTGAAAATGGACTTGGATATGTCGTTGTTCCTATACAGAAAATTTTAACAAAAATACAAAAATGGTCCAATGAAAATATTTTTTTTATTTTTCACGCCTATGAGTTACAAGATAAAAATGCAAAGTTGGTAAAAGAATTAGATGAATTACGATATGAAAATACAATTTTACAACAATATAAACAAGATAATGAACGACTTAGAAATTTATTAAAATTGGATCAAAAATATCCGGAATATCCTAAGGTGGGTGCTCAAGTAATTGGAAAAGATCCAGGTAATTGGTATAATATGTTTCTTATTGATAAAGGCACGAATCATGGATTAGCTATCGATATGGTAGTGATGGCTGATAGTGGTTTAGTAGGTAGAATTGTTGAAGTTGGATTTAATTATGCAAAGGTACTCTCTATTATTGACGATACTAGTTCTGTTAGTGCTCAAACGTTACGCACAAATGAAGTAGCTATAATTAGAGGAGACAAAACACTAATGGATGAAGGATTGTGTAGAATTCAACATATTAATATTGATGCCCAAATAGTAAAAGGAGATGAGATGGTGACTTCTCATTTAGGAGATTTATATCCACCAGGTATTTTAATTGGGACTATTACAGAAATTAAAACAGAGAGTAACGGATTAACAAAATATGGATTATTAGAACCAGCTGTAGATTTTCAACATTTAGAAGAGGTATTAGTTATTGATAAACCTTGGAAAGGGAAAAAAACAAATCTAAAGGAGTCTACACAGTGAGAATAATAGTTGTTAGTGGGATTTTATTACTTTATTTAATTTTACAACCTACTTATATACAACATATAAGAATGATGGGAATTATTCCTAATTTTGCGGTTATGATTATTGTTTCTTTTGGATTATTACGAGGTAGTGTTGAAGGAGCTATTATTGGTTTTGCCCTTGGGTTATTACAAGATATATTTTTTGGTCGAGCTATAGGCTTTTATGCTTTAATAGGAATGTTTATAGGATATGTTTGTGGAATTCCTAATAAAAAATATTATAGAGAAAACTATATTCTTCCTTTTTTCTTAGTAATATTGAGTACATTAGCCCAAGGAATCATTACATATATTTTTACATTTTTGATTCGAGGTCGTACTAGTTTTTTGTTTTTTATTCAACATATTATTTTCCCAGAGGTTGTATATACAGCAGCATTAAGCTTGATCGTGTATCGATTAATTTATAGTGTTAATGAAAGGGTCGAGGCAAGGGAAAAAGTGCGACGCAAACATTTTAGTTAACGGGAATTTGAGGTGTTAGAAATATGAGACGGCTCTTAGAAGAAATGAAACGAATAATTACACATCGATTATTTTTATTTGGTTTGCTTATCATTTTACTTTTGTTTCAACTGGTTGTGCATTTATTTCAGCTTCAAATTGTTGAAGGAGAACAACATGAAAAAGAATTAAAAGCAAGTATTTTACGAGAGATTTCTATTCCTGCTCCTAGAGGTATGATTTTTGATCGTTATGGACGCCCATTAGCTATAAATAAGGTTGCTTTTTCTTTAAAAATTGATGATAGTATTGAAACTACGAATCAAAATGAGATTTTATTGCATGTTATTCAGTTATTAGAGGAAAATGAAGAATCGTATGTTGATGATTTTCCTATTATTATTGATGAAGACGGTGTTCTATCATTTACTATAAATGAGCAAGGACAAATGCGATTTAAAGAAGAAATCTTTGGTAAGAAGGAAGAGAAATTTACAGAAAAACAGAAAAACATGACATTAGAGGAACTTTTTCGTTATATGCGTGAAGAGACATTTGAAATTGATGAAAAATACAGTGACATAGAAGCTAGAAAAATTATGGTTTTGAAATATCCTTTATATCAAAGGCGTTATCGACAATATCAACCTGTTACAGTAGCTGTGGATGTAAGTGAAAAAACAGTAGCCATGATTGAAGAAAGACATGATGAATTTCCAGGTTTGTATATAGATGTAGAGCCATTACGTTATTATCCAGAAGGCGATTTATTTAGTCATATTTTGGGTTATATTGGTAAAATAACAGATACTCAATTAGAAGAACTAAAAGATAAAGGTTATACTCCTTTTGATATCGTAGGACGAACAGGTATTGAAAAAGAGATGGAAGTCTACTTACAAGGACAAGATGGGAAGATGATGGTAGAAGTTGATAATGTAGGAAGACGAATGAATGTGTTACAAACAGAAGAAGCCATTCCCGGAGATAAAGTTTTTTTAACCTTAGATCGTAATTTTCAGAAAGAAACTCATAAAATTTTAGTAAATAAGTTATCAGAAATTTTACTTTCAAGGCTTACTAATTCTAATAGTAAAGAACGTTCTTATTCTTTAGAAGATGTTATTATTAGTATGATTCAGCATAATACGATTTCAATATCAAAAATTTTATCTGCTAATGAAGCGGCAATAGAACAAAATAAAATTGCAGAAAAATTATATCATAAATTTGAAAATCCAAAAGAACTTTTACAAACAGATCTTAATATGCTTCAAAATGCATTGATTGATATGGTTCAGACAAAACAAATTTCTTATAAAGAGTTAATATTGGTTTTATGGGAACAAGGAATTATTACAGGTGATGATGAATTTTTAGAAATGGTTCAACGGGGTCAAATTACTCCTTTAGCAGTGATTAAACAGAAAATTAAAACTGGTGAAATTACTCCTCAACAAGTAGGTTTAGATCCTAGTACAGGTTCTGTTGTAGTGTTGAATATTCATACAGGAGAAGTTTTATCTATGGTTAGCTATCCTAGTTATGATAATAATCAATTAGTTAATCATTTTAATACAGAATATTGGAACGATCTGTTAAATGATCCTACAACTCCTTTATTTCATCGGGCAACGATGGAACGAAAGGCACCAGGTTCTACTTTTAAGATGATTACCGGTTTGGCTGGCTTAGAGGAAAATATTATCAGAAGAAACGAAACTATTTTAGATAAAGGGGTTTTTACAGATGCAGGACACCCACATGCGCGGTGTTGGATTTATAGTTCTTATCATAGTACACACGGATATGTAGATATACCATATGCTTTAGAAGTATCATGTAATTATTATTTTTATGAAGTGGCTTATCGTATGGGGAAAACAGGGAAGGGAAGAAGTGCTTTAAAAGGGATTAATACATTAAATGAATATGCAAAAAAGTTTGGTTTAGATCAACGTTCAGGAATTGAAATTGATGAAGCTTCTCCAATGTTATCTTCACCAGATAATAAAAGAACTCAGATACAACGTTGGAGATCTGATGTTAGTGAAGGAGAATTGCGTTGGTATGATGGAGATACTATTCGAACAGGGATTGGACAGGGATGGAATAACTTTGCTCCTATTCATATGGCCCGTTATATAGCTACTTTAGCCAATGGTGGAACCCTTTATAATAGTTATTTAATTGATAAGATTGAAAAGCCAAATGGAGAATTATATAATAAAAAAGAGCCTATGATTCAAATGCAATCTAATTTTGATGCTATGAATTTGCAAAGTATTTATGAAGGAATGCATCGGGTAACTGTAGGAAGTCGAGGAACAGTGCGAAATGTTTTTAAAAATTTTCCTATTTCTGTAGCAGGGAAAACAGGTACTGCACAAGAAGATCCAAATCGAGATAGTCATGCTTGGTTTGTTGGATTTGCTCCTTATGATAATCCTGAAATTGCGATATCAGTATCCTTGCCTTTTGGAGATCGTTCTGATTATCCAGCAGAAATTTTTCGCGATATTGTAGCTGCTTATTTTGAATTAAATGTAGAATATGATAAAATTAATTTAGATAATAGAATATATTAAATAAAATCTAACCTATGGGATAAAAATATAAATAAGTAGGGGGTTACTATGCATCACGATAATCACGTAATCTTTAAGGGAACAAAAGATGGACTTACAATTTTACTAGATAATGAATTAGATTTTGTAACTTTACAAGAACACTTTGAAAAAAAAGTGGTGGATGCAAGTCGTTTTTTTCATGGGGCTAAGGTTGCTTTAACTTTTCAAGGAAGAGAATTGTCAGAAGAAGAACAGCAAATATTAGTAACAATTCTTTCTAAAAAATCTCAATTAGATATTTCTTTTATTCATGGTACGGATACAGATCATGATAAAATTTTTATATCTCCTGAACAGTCAAATATAGAAAAATCAACAAATGTATGGGATGAAGGAAAAGTTAGATTTTATAAAGGAACAATTCGTTCTGGACAACGTATTGAATTTGCAGGAAATGTTGTGATTATTGGAGATGTAAATCCAGGAGGTCAAGTTATAGCAGAAGAAAGTATTGTTATTTTGGGAAGTGTAAAAGGAATGGTACATGCAGGGAGTAGAGGAAATGTAAAAGCTTTTGTTGCTGCGTTATCTATGACACCTATGCAACTTCGTATTGGTAATATAATTAGTCGTTCTCCAGATGAAGATGATAATCAAAATGCTAGTACATCTATGGCACATATTGCATATGTATATGAACAAAGAATTTGTATGGAACCTATAGATGGGAAAATGGATTATTTGTTTTTAAAAAATTGATTTGTCAAAAAAAGTATAAAAGTAAAGAAAAATGTAGGAATAAAGTTGATGCAATTGTAGACATTATTTGGTAAGATAATAGTAGAACTTATTTTGTTACTTCCGTTTTATTTAAGATAAAGATTTCCATACATATGCAATATGGAAAAGTAGATTAAGGGGGAAAATACATGAGTGAAGTAATTGTAATTACATCTGGCAAGGGAGGCGTTGGAAAAACAACAACGACTGCCAATCTAGGTACAGGATTAGCGTTAGCAGAAAAAAAAGTAGCTTTAATTGATGCCGATATTGGTCTTAGAAATTTAGATGTTGTAATGGGATTAGAAAATAGAATAGTATATGATTTGGTGGATGTAGTAGAAGGACATTGTCGTGTAAGACAGGCATTAATTAAAGATAAGAGATATTCTGGCATGTTTTTATTACCCGCAGCTCAAACAAGAGATAAAAATGCAATTAGTCCAGAACAAATGCAAAAACTTTGTGAAACCTTAAAAGAAGACTTTGATTATATATTAGTGGATTGTCCTGCGGGCATTGAACAAGGTTTTAAAAATGCTATTGCTGGAGCTGATCGAGCTATTGTAGTTACTACTCCGGAAGTATCTGCTGTTCGAGATGCTGATCGTATTATTGGATTATTAGAAGCAAACGACTTAAGAAATCCTAAATTGTTAGTAAATCGAGTCAAAGCAGACATGGTAAAAAGAGGAGACATGATGGCGATTGAAGATGTCATGGAGATTTTGGCTGTGGATATCATTGGTGTTGTTCCAGATGATGACCAGATTGTAGTTTCTAGTAATCGTGGAGAACCAGCAGTAACAGATCCAAATTCCTTAGCGGGACAAGCATATCGTAATATTACAAAAAGAATTATGGGAGAAGAAGTACCACTTCTTAATTTAGAAGAACATCAAGGTTTTATGCAACGATTAAAAAAGATGTTTGGATTAAGTGTATAAAGAAGGGGGAGAGGTAGAGTGGAATTTTTAAAAATCTTTGGGAAAAAGCAAACTTCTAGTTCGGTGGCAAAGGATCGGTTAAAATTATTATTGATACATGATCGTGCTAATTGCTCTTCAGAAATTTTAGAAATGTTAAAGAGTGATATTATACAAGTAATTTCTAATTATATGGAAATTGATAAAGAGGGATTAGATATTCAAATTAGTCAAGCACGTTCCGAGGAATCAAATGCTGTTGTTCCGGTTTTATATGCCAATATTCCTATTAAAAATATGCGAAAAGCAAGTAATTCTTGAGAGAAGAATGCATAAGAGCAAAGTAGGATCTTAAAAATCTTACTTTGCTCTTATTCAAGATAAGCTCTTATTCAAGATAAGAAAAGGAATGAGAAAGAAGGAATTCCTATGAAATCAAAAAAACAATTGAAATACTTTGATATTTGGATTATCATGATAATGATAGCACTTGTTATTATAGGTATTATAGCCATAGGTAGTGCCACTCATATTAATAATCCTGATATTAAACCTGAATATTTTAATAAACAAATTATAGGTTTTAGTGTAGGATTTATTTTAATGCTTATTACGGCTTTTATTGATTATCGATTTATAGGTCGATTTTATCCCTTGTATTATATTATTATTATTGGATTTTTATTAGCAGTTTTAGTAATAGGAAAAAGTGTTGGTGGAGCTACTCGCTGGTTAGAGTTGGGTGGATTTCGTATACAACCATCAGAATTTACTAAAATTATTATGATTATCGTCGTTGCTAAACTAATGGATCGATTTAAAGGTCATATTAATCATATAGGTGTAATTTGTTTTATTTTAGTAATTGTTGGGATTCCTATTTTATTAATTCAAAAACAGCCAGATTTATCAACAAGTTTAGTTATTCTTTTTATAGTATTTGCTCAATTTTATGTAGCTAAAATTCATTATGGTTACATTATAACAGGTTCAATATTTGGTTTTTTAAGTTTGTTTTTTATTTGGTGGGGGGCAGTACAACCAGGACAAGTTGTATTGAGAAAATTTTTAAAAAATCATCAAGTGAATCGTATTATGTCTTTTATTGATCCGAAAACTTATGCTATGTCTGGCGCATATCAAACACAACAATCTATTCGGGCAATTGGTTCAGGACAATTATATGGAAAAGGTCTTTACCAAGGAACATTGAATCAATTTCAATATTTATCAGAGGCGCGTACAGATTTTATTTTTGCTGTTATAGGAGAAGAGTTTGGGTTTATTGGTTGTTTAATGGTAATTATTTTAATTTCATTATTAATTTTTCGTTGCTTTTGGATTGCTAAGGATGCACCGGATTTATATGGAAGGTTGGTTGTAGTAGGTGTTGCAGCAATGATTTTTTTCCAAAGTTTTGTGCATATAGGAGTTACTACAGGATTTTTGCCTAATACAGGTATTCCACTACCTTTTATTAGTTATGGATTAAGTGCTTTATGGAGTAATATGATAGGGATTGGTTTAGTATTAAATGTAGGAATGTTACGTAAAAAAACGTATTATTAGGAGGTTATAAAGATGAATATTGGTTTAATTGCTCATGATGCCAAAAAAAAATTAATGCAAAACTTTACTATTGCATATCGTCATATTTTAAGTAAACATGAACTTTATGCTACAGGGACAACGGGACGTCTTATTGAAGAAGTAACAAATTTAAATGTTCATAAATATTTAGCTGGACATTTAGGAGGAGAACAACAATTAGGGGCGCAGGTTGCTCATAATCAAATTGATTTAGTTATATTTTTACGTGATCCTTTATCCCCTAAATCTCATGAACCTGATGTAGGTGCTTTGATGAGATTATGCGATATTCATAATATTCCTCTAGCGACTAATTTAGCAACGGCAGAGTTGTTAATTAAAGCGTTAGAACGAGGCGATTTAGAATGGAGAAATATTGTAAAATAAAAAAATAAAGGAGTTTCTTGTTTATACACAAGAAGCTCCTTTATTTTTTAGAGTATCTATAATTCTTATTCATATCTGGATCTTGTTGTACATAGTATATAATATCAAAGGATACTAAAAGGATAAAGGAGAGTCAGTTATGAATACTCGAAGGAAAGTAAATCGAAGGAATGGAAGAAGTATTAGATCTAGAACTAGATATAATGAGGAAAAAACAAAAAAAGAAAAAATATTATTACTTTTATATAAGCAAACATTTATTAGTCTTTGCTTTTTTATGTTTTTAGTTGGGCTGAAGGTGATGCCTTTTACGATTACAAAGTTTTGGATAAACAATATTAAAGAGCAAATATCGCATCAAATAGAATGGAATCAAGTTTATAGTATTGTAGTGCAAATCCCTACATTTAAAACTTGGGTAGAAGAACAGTGGGGACAGGAATCAGTGATTGAAGGTTCTGTAGATGAAATAAAAGAAGGAAAAGAACATGATCAACAAGATGAAGAAAAAGAGTATTTAGATACTAATGTAGATATGTGGAATAATTATGAAGAAAATATGAATTTAGATATGGATGACATAGAAAAATCATTGGGGAAGTAGGTTGGATTAATCCAGTACATGGAACTATTACAGCTTTATATGGAAAAAGAGAAAATCCAATTTTAAAAAAAACAGAATTTCATACAGGAATTGATATAGGAGCTCCTCTGGGAACCCCTATTGTAGCAGTACAGACTGGAAGAATTAAAGAAATAAGAACTTCATCGACCTATGGTCATATTGTTCTTTATGACACCATAGAGGGGTACTTGATTATGTATGCTCATTGTCAAAAAATTTTAGTAAAAGAAGGAGAAAAAGTAGAACAAGGGCAAGTTATTGCAACTATTGGTGATACAGGTTTAGTGACAGGACCCCATTTGCATTATGAAATTTTGAAAGATGATATAAATATTGATCCTATACCCTATGTATCGTTACCTTTCATTCCAGCATTAGAACCATAGGAGAAAGAGGTTGTATATGTTTAAAGTCTGGTTTCATCCACTATTTATTGTTTGTATTATTATATCTATTGCTCTAAGAAAAATGGGGCAATTTTTTATTTTATTTATTATTATTACTATTCATGAACTTTTTCATATTTTGGTCAGTAAAAAATTTCATTTGACATGTACAAAATGGAGCATTATTCCTGTTGGGCAAATGGCTTCTATTAAAAACTTAGAATTCCAATCACCTTTAAAACAAAGTATCATCTTAATAGCAGGTCCTATAATAAATTTAAGTATGTGGGGAATAGGCTCTTCTTTTTTTATATCCATTGAAAATTCATATATTCATCTTTTTATAATGGCAAATTTTATAATAGGTATATTTAATTTATTACCTATTTATCCTTTAGATGGAGGAAGAATTTTATATGGATGGATATCTCATTATAGAGGAAATTTATGTGGGATGAAAAAAATATTAAAAATGAGTCGATATGGAATTTTTGCTTTACAAGTTTTTGGTATGATACAAATAATTTTTTATCCTTTTAATTGTAGTTTACTTCTTGTTAGTTTTTATTTAATGTATATTAACAAAAAACAAAAACTTTGTAGTACTTATGAGTTATATAAATTGATTTTGAACAAAAAACAATATATGCGTAAAAAAGAATTATTTGAACTTGCTTCTTGTACGGTTATCGATTTAAATACATCATTTTTGAAAATATTGCAATGTTTTTCCAGTTCTCGATATACTATTTTTTTAGTTTGCCACCCATGGACTCAACAAGTGCAGATGATTTTTGAAATGGATTTAATCGATTATATATTAAAGAATGGTGTAGAGGGAACAGTAAGGGATTATTTACAAATTCAAAGTCAACAAGGAAAGAATTGATATTTTATTCGAAGTAGGATATTATAAATAAGAATATGAGATAAATAAAAAATTAAAATAGCTTTGTATAGATTAATTTTAGATCTCTTTATTGCTTCTGGTACTGGATTTAATATTCGTCTTGAATAGGTAATAGAACAATTTTTACAATTTTGTAAATGGAGGAAAACCGATGCAAGAAATAATTGTAGAAGTCGGCATGCAATATACAAGAACAGCATTAATAGAAGATGGTGATTTAATTGAATTTTTAGTAGAAGAAAATCAACAGCAATCAGTAGTTGGGAATATTTACAAAGGATTGGTACAGAAAGTAATTCCAGGTTTAGGTGCTGCTTTTATTGATATCGGAGAAGAAAAAAATGCTTATTTATCATTAACAGAAAAAGAACCTGTTTTTTTGAATAAAGGTATTTGTTTAGCTACATTAAAAAATGGAGAGGCTATTACAGTACAAGCTATTAAAGAAGCTACTGAAACGAAAGGAATTACAGTAACTACTCATATTAGTTTACCGGGGAAATTTTTTGTAATGGTTTCTGATGATGAAGAAATTCATATATCAAAAAAAATAAAAGAAGAAGAAGAAAGAAAAAGATTATTGCAAATGGTTCAAGAACATAAAAAAGAAAATCATGGAGTGATTATTCGAACAGAAGCTCAAGGAAAATCAAAAGAAGAACTTGTACAAGATTATTTATCATTACAAAAACAATGGAATAATATTTTAAAAAAAGAACCTTATGCGATGCCTAAAACAAAAATTCATAAAGAGGTTTCTACAGGATTAAAAAATGTAAGAGAAAGATTAACAGAAAACGTAAATGCGTATCAAATAAATAATATGGACCTATATAAAGAAGTAAAGGAATTTATTTCTCAAGTTTTTCCTACATTTATTGATAAGATTAAATATACAAAAGAAGATTTATTTTCTAAGTATCAAATTGAATCAAAAGTATTGAAAGCACTTCGACCTAAAGTCTGGTTAAAAAGTGGAGGTTTTTTAGTTATAGAAGAAACAGAGGCATTGACAGTAATTGATGTAAATTCAGGTAAATTCGTAGGTAAAAAAAATGTAGAAGATACGATTTTAAAAACAAATATGGAAGCTATCAAAGAGATTGCAAAACAGGTACGTTTAAGGAACTTGAGTGGTATTATTATTATTGATTTTATTGATATGCAACAAAAAACACATCAACAAAAAGTACTTCATGAACTACAAAAAGTTTTTACAAATGATCCTGTACCTGTTTATATTATAGGAATGACTAATTTAGGATTAGTAGAAATAACTCGAAAAAAAATAAAAAATTCTCTTTCTGATCAATTATTGCAATCGTGTTCGTATTGTTATGGAGGAAAACAGTATGGTAAAGCTTTTTTAATTCCCCAAATTGAAAGAGAAATTCAATCTATAATAAGGAATACATCGGCGGATGAAATTCTTTTGGAAGGTTCAAAAGAAATTATTGATGCATTTATTCCTTATCAAAATCAATTTACAAAACTTTTACGATTAAAAAACAATTTTCAAAAATCAATGATAGAATATAAAGTTTCTCCCATTTTTTATGAAGAAAATATATAATTAAAAATAATTGACAAATAATAAACTCTATGATATTATAATTTAGTATGTAAGTTCCGCACGAAGAGGTGAAAACAAAAGGGATTTTTGTACCATATTCGGCGAGATTGGATAGAGGAGGTGCCTGTATGTACGCAATTATTGAAACAGGTGGCAAACAGTATAAAGTACAAGAAGGAGATGTCCTAAAAGTAGAAAAATTAGGAATGACTCCTGGAGAAGAAGTTGTTTTTGATAAGGTAATTGCTCTTTCTAAAGATAGTAAATTATCAGTTGGTAATCCTTATGTAAACAATACAAGCGTTTCTGCTTCGGTTGTAAAAGAAGGAAAAGATAAGAAAATTATTGTTTACAAATATAAAGCAAAAAAAGGATATCATAAAAAACAAGGTCATAGACAACCTTATACAGAAGTAAAAATTGAAAAAATTAATGCATAGTGATGATACGTATAACTGTATTTAAAAAAAATAAAAAACAAATCTGTGGGTTTCAAGTAGAAGGGCATGCGGAATATGGTCCTTATGGACAAGATATTGTTTGTTCTGCAGTAACAGCTTTAGTATTTAATGCTATTAATTCGATAGAAGCATTAACTACAGAACCTATTGAATATGAATATAATCCTGAAGGTGGTCGGATTATTTGTAGATTTTTAAATGCATATCAATTCGATATTGGACAAGAAGCCAAATTGCTTATTGAATCTATGCTTTTAGGATTGTCTCACATTCAGAATGATTACGGAGAAAAATATATAAATATCATAGATGAGGAGGTGGAATTATGTTAACTATGAATCTACAATTTTTTGCTTCTAAAAAAGGAGTTGGTTCTAGTAAAAATGGACGTGACTCTATATCAAAACGTTTAGGCGCTAAAAGAGCGGATGGACAATTTGTTACAGCAGGTAACATCCTTTATCGACAAAAAGGAACTAGAATTCATCCTGGTGTTAATGTAGGACGTGGTGGAGATGATACTTTATTTGCTTTAGTAGACGGAGTTGTAAAATTTGAACGAAGAGGTAAAGCAAAAACACAAGTATCTGTATATCCTGAAGCAATTGCACAATAATAAGTATAAGGGAGCAGGTTTCCAATCGTTATGGAGGCCTGCTTTTAAAATACAAAAAAGAGGTGATAATATGTTTGTCGATCAAGCTAAAATTTTTATTAAAGCTGGCAATGGAGGTAACGGTGCGGTTTCTTTTCGCAGAGAAAAATATATTCCAAGTGGTGGACCTGATGGAGGAGATGGCGGTAAAGGCGGAGATGTTATTTTTGAAGTGGATTCTGGATTGAATACGTTATTAGATTTTCGACATAAAAAACATTTTAAGGCTTCATCAGGAGAAGATGGCAAAGGCGCTAAATGTTATGGTAAAAGTGGAAAAGATATTATACTTAAGGTTCCATTAGGAACTTTAATTCGTGAGGCAGAAACAGGCAAAATTATGGCAGATATGTCTAAGGCGGGAGAACGAATCGTTTTATTACAAGGTGGTCGGGGAGGAAAAGGGAATATTCATTATGCTACGGCAACTATGCAGGCTCCTCGATATGCTCAACGTGGAGAAGAAGGTAAGGAATATTGGGTAATATTGGAGCTAAAAACGATTGCCCATGTTGGATTAATTGGTTTTCCTAATGTGGGTAAATCAACAATATTATCTATGGTTTCTAATGCCAAACCTAAAATTGCAGATTATCATTTTACTACACTAAGCCCTAATTTAGGTGTTGTTGATAATAAATATAGTGGAGGATTTATGATCGCAGATATTCCAGGGCTTATCGAAGGGGCTCATCAAGGTGTTGGATTGGGACATGATTTTCTTCGACATATTGAAAGAACACGTCTTCTTCTTCATGTAGTAGATTGTTCGGGTATTGAAGGTAGAGATCCGGTAGAAGATATAGAAAAAATAAATTATGAATTAATCGCATATAATAAAGCTTTGGGAGAACGACCTCAAATTATAGTAGCGAATAAAATGGATCTTCCTGGAGCAAAAGAAAATATAGAGCGATTGAAGAAGAAATATAATCCTCTTGATATTCCTGTGTTTCCTGTTTCTGCTGCTACAGGAGAAGGCTTACGAGAATTACTATTTTATACAGGAAAATGTTTACAAGAGATGAAAAAGGATCCTATTGTATTTGAACCAGAGTACTATGAAGAAGAAAATATAGAAATAAAGGAACCATATACTATAGAAAAATTAGAAAAGGGTGTTTTTGAAGTATCTGGTACAGGTATTGAAAAAATGCTAGGATATACGAATTTAGATACAGAAAAAGGATTTAATTTCTTTCAAAAGTTTCTTCGCGAACAAGGTATTATTGAAAAATTAAAAGAGGAAGGAATTGAAGAAGGAGATACTGTTAAAATTTATCATTTAGAGTTTGAATATTATCAATAATTTGTAAGGAGGTTAAATATGATTACAAGTAAACAAAGAGCTTATTTACGAGGGTTAGCACATAATATTGAACCTATTTTTCAGGTAGGAAAAAATGGAGTAAATCCTGAGTTAACATTAGCAATAGATGAGGCGTTAGAAGCTAGAGAATTAATTAAAATACAAATTTTACAAAATTGTTTTGAAGCACCAAAAGATGTATGTCAAAAACTTTCAGAAAGAACTCATTCTGAACCTGTGCAAGTGATTGGTAAAAGAATTGTTCTATATCGACCTTCTAAAGAAAAAGCTAAAATTCAACTTCCCAAATAGGGAGGTGGCGACATAAAAGTCGCCTTTTTATTTCCTTTTTCCATGGATTGATATATAATAGAAAAAGCAAGTAAATGTTTGGGTAAAAGGAGATTATATATGCGAGATTTTATAACACCTATAGGGACAGATTGTAAAAAGTTAGCCATTATGGGAGGAACTTTTAATCCTATTCATTATGGCCATTTAGTTACTGCAGAAGCAGTACGTTATCAATTTCATATTAACAAGGTATTATTTATGCCAACTGGACATCCACCACATAAGCCTTTTTTTGATATAAGTCATACAGAGCATCGGTATTTAATGACTGTATTAGCTACGGTAACAAATCCCTATTTTGATGTATCGCGGATTGAAATTGATCGAGAGGGAATTACATACACTATTGATACAATTCGATATTTAAAGAAAATATACGGGAATGATGTAGAGTTATTTTTTATTACAGGAGCAGATGCTATTCATGAAATTTTAAATTGGAAAGATCCTGAGGAATTACTGCGTCTTTGTACTTTTGTAGGAGTTACTCGTCCAGAGTATCATAAAAAAGATTTATTAATGAAAATAGAAGAACTTCGTCAACAGTATGGATCGAAGGTTCACTTTTTAGAAGTACCTTCTTTAGCAATTTCTTCATCAGATATTCGAAAAAGAGTTAAAGAAAATCGTCCTATTAAATATTTAGTACCAGAGTCGGTGGAAAATTACATATTAAAGTTTGGGTTATACAAAGACATATAGATTATATTTATTAGAAAAGAGGTAGATGGATGTTAGACTATAATAATATGGTGGAAAAGATACGATCAGCTCTTTCACCACGACGATTTATTCATACTTTAGGGGTAGTGGAAACGGCTGTAAAAATAGCTAAGGTATATTATATCGATATTGAGCAAGCAAAAATAGCAGCATTATTACATGATTGTGTCAAGGATTATCCACACTCTTTACAAATTCAATTATGTAAGGAATTTCATATTCCATTAGATGAAACAATGAAGAAGAATCCTGAGTTGATTCATAGTTTTTTAGGGGCTGAGATTGCAAAAAGAGAATATGAAGTGGAAGATTCATACATATTAGATGCAATTCGATACCATACTACAGGAAGAGCTAATATGACTTTGTTAGATAAAATTATATTTTTATCCGATTATATCGAGCCAAATCGTACTTCTTTTATTGGATTAGAGAATGTTCGATCGTTAGCCTATACCCATTTAGATCAAGCGGTATATCAAGCTTTACTTTTAACCATAGAATATATTAAAGAGCAAAAAAAGCCTTTACATCCTCGTACACTAGAAGCTCTTCAATATCTAGAAAATAGTAAGATGATAAAAAATAAAGATTAAGAAGGGAGAAATAGTAGTGAGTATTTCTAAACAAGCAAAGGAAATATTAGAAATAGCATATCATACATTAGAAGATCGACAAGGAGAAGATATTCGTATTTTAGATATTCATGAGATTTCTATATTAACAGATTATTTTATAATCGTTCATGGTAATAATGTAAATCATGTTCGTGCATTAGTAGATTACGTAATAGAAGAGTTAGATAAATTCGGATATCCGCTTGTAAGACGAGAAGGAAGTAGTGGAGATTCTTGGGTATTATTAGATTATGGTAATGTGATTATTCATGTTTTTGAGAAAAAAGCAAGAGAGTTTTATGATTTGGAAAGAATATGGAGTGATGGAAAGGAAATAACCAAAACAACTGTCTTATAAGACAGTTGTTTTAACGTTTATGCATAGGTTGATAGGTAGATAATAAGGATAATAATGAAAATAATCCTCCTAGCAATAAAAAAAGGACTATAATCATGATAATAACTCTTTTAAAACTAAAAGAGGTAGTTAAAGTTTGTGAAGAAGTTACTTCCATGCTGCTGGGTATTTCTTTTTCTACAGGGAAATTATAATTATCCTGAGAAATAATATTTACTTTGGCAATAGGGTTATTTTGATATGAAAAGTCTATATATCCTAATGTTTCTCCTTTTTGAACAGAGGTTTGAATTTGATAGGGTAGTACAACCATATTTTGAATCTTTTCTTTTACTATATGTTTAGGTACAACAGCATATATGTCTTCCTGTATTCTTGTCTTTATTGTATCATGGGAGTTTTTTAAAGGAATAGAGGTAAAAGATGTATTGGCATTTGCTAATTTTAATAAAGAAAATTGGTTAAATCCATAATCAAATAATGTAGTTGTTTCATCATACATTAAAGGCTTATCTGATTTTAAAATAACACAAATTAATTCTAGACCATTTTTTTGGGCATATGTAACAAGAGTATGTCTAGCTTGGTCTGTATACCCTGTTTTTCCACCTAGGCAGCCTTCATAGACATATTTTATATTTCTTGTACAACCAGGTAGCATATAATGTTGATTATGTAAATATCGAATTTCATTTTTATTGGTAGGAGGAATTTCATATCGTGGTGTTTGAATAATTTCCCTAAATTTTTGGTTTTGTAATGCTTCTTTTGCAATTAAGGCCATATCATAAGCAGTAGTATAGTGTTGCTCATTATGAAGGCCATGAGGATTGGTAAAATGAGTATTGTAAGCTCCCAATGATTGAGCTTTTTGATTCATTAATTGAACAAATTTTTCAATAGAACCACTAATTGATTCCGCAACTCCATTTGATACGTCATTTGCTGATTGTAACATCATACCATATAAAGCTTCTTCTAAAGTAATTTGTTCTTCTGGTACCATCCATAAATGACTACTATTTCTTTCAATGCTAAAAATAGCTTCATCTGAAAAAGTAACCATTTGATCCAAAGATCCATATTCTAAAGCTAGAGATGTAGTTAAAATTTTAGTAATACTAGCTGGAAATAATTTTTGATGAATATTTTTTTCATATAAGATTGTTCCCGTTTTTGCTTCCATGAGAATAGCACTTTCTGATGTAATTTCAGGTGGTGATATATCTGAAGGTAAAGCATAAGAAGGAATTATAGTATTAGCAAACGTAGTGAGATTTAAAAATAAAGTAAAAGAAATGATAATACATAATGTATGCATAAATTTCATAGATCTTCTCCTCTCTGTTGTCATTATTAGTATAGCAGAAAATAAAGTAAAGAAAAAGAACCTTTTTTAGAAAAATAAAGGATTTTCTATTATTATGGCGAATAAATATAAGATGATAAAATAATATAGGGAGGAATATAATATGAAAATTAAAAACATATATAAAATAGTTTTAATAGGAATTTGTATTTTTGTAGCTGGTTTATTATATGTTGTATATATTACTCCCCGTCATACTCCAATTCAAATGTACTCAGATATTAATGAAGAAGTTTTTTTTGAAGAGGATGGAGCTATAGTGGATTCTGAAGATACATATATAGTAAAAACAGAAACAGATAATGAAGTATGTATTGTTCATATTGCAGGAGCAGTGTATAAACCTGATGTTTATCAATTACCTTTAGGAAGTCGAATATATGAAGTCATTGAACTAGCAGGTGGAGCAACAGAAGAAGCAGATTTAGATCAAATTAATTTAGCCATGAAAATAAAGGACGAACAAAAAATTTATGTTCCTTTTTTGGGTGAAATATTTGACAAAAGTGATAAAGAGAATAATAATAATAGCATACAACTAAATAATGAAAATATACATAAGATTAATATTAATCAAGCTAGTGAGAAAGAATTAGAGACACTACCAGGAATTGGTCCTGTGACAGCGACTAATATTGTTCAATATCGTGAAGAATATGGTGATTTTCAAAAAATTGAAGATATTCAAAAGGTTTCAAGAATAGGAATAAAGACCTTTGATAAAATAAAAATGATGATTGCTGTAGATTAGGAGGATGCTTGTGGCGAAATATGCATTAGTTGTTGATGATGAAAAATTAATTGTAAAAGGGATTCGATTTAGTTTAGAACAGGACAATATGAAAGTAGATGTTGCTTACGATGGTGAAGAAGCTTTACAATTGGCAAAAACAAATTCCTATGATATTATCATATTGGATGTAATGTTGCCTAAAATGGATGGATTGAGTGTTTGTCAACAAGTTAGAGGTTTTTCTAATGTACCTATTATTATGTTGACAGCAAAAGGAGAAGATATGGATAAAATCATGGGCTTAGAATATGGTGCTGATGATTATATGACAAAACCTTTCAATATTCTCGAATTAAAAGCCCGTATAAAAGCGGTACTTAGAAGAACACGGCTAAAAGATCAAAATCAAAGACCAGAAACTATTGTAGTAGATGATCTTAAATTAGATTTTAGTGGAAGACGTGTTTATATTCAAGAAAAAGAAGTCAACTTAACTGCAAAGGAATTTGATTTATTAGAATTATTTATTAGTAATCCAGGAAAGGTATATAGTAGAGAAATGTTACTCAACACCATATGGGGCTATGATTATCCAGGTGATGTACGCACGGTAGATGTGCATGTTCGAAGATTAAGAGAAAAAATAGAAAAAAATCCAAGTGAACCAGTTTATATTCATACAAAGTGGGGAGTGGGATATTATTTTAACGATTAAGTTTAAATGGATTCATAGTTTAAGATGGAAGTTATTGGTTACTTATATGGTTCTTAGTTTTTTGCCATTGATGTTTTTTTCTATAAGTGTATATAATACTTTAGAAAAGCATTATATACAAGAGCGAAAAGCTGAATTACAAAGACAAGTTAATATTATGGCAGGGCATATTGTTGTAACGGGTTATTTAAAAGAATCTACTATAGAGCAAAAACAATTATTATATTCTGATATTCAGCAAACGAGTAAAGAAATTGGTGCTCGAATTATGATTGTTGATTCAAAAGGGATTGTGAAAAACGACTCTAATAAGGTAGATATTGGAAAGACTATTGTACAAAAAGAGGTACTTGATGCTTTACAAGGAACAGATACAGCTTATAAGCAACCTGGAAGTGATATTATTCATGCAGTAGCATCTATTAAAGATGATAAAACACAAGAAATTATAGGTGCTGTTATTTTTTCTACTTCTGTTGAAGATATTTATATTTCTTTAAAATCAGTACAAAAGCAATTATCTATTTTAGTTATTTTAACTACTTTGATTGTAGGCTTATTTAGTTTTTATGTCTCTGGTGTTTTAATTCGACCATTAAAAGAGTTACTTCAAGTAATGAAAAAGGTAACCGAGGGACATTTAGATCAGCAAATTAAAGTGAAAGGAAAAGATGAGATTGCACAGTTGAGTTTAGCTTTTAATCATATGAGTGAACGACTTTTAGAGGTAGACAATTCAAGACAAGAGTTTGTAGCTAATGTATCTCATGAATTAAAAACACCTTTAAGTTCGATCAAAGTACTAAGTGAATCCTTATTACTTCAAGAAAGTTTACCTGAAGAAATGTATAAGGATTTTTTAATGGATATTACCTCAGAAGTGGATCGAGAAACAGAAATTATTAATGATTTATTAGCTCTTGTAAAATTAGATCGTAAAGATATGACGTTATCTTTTGAGAATACATATTTAAATAAAACTATTCAAGATATTTTAAAACGTCTCCATCCTCTAGCTCAACAACGTAATATTGATTTAATTTATGATAGTCGAAGGGATGTATATGCAAGAGTAGATGAAATGAAAATTACATTAGCAATATCAAATTTAATAGAAAATGCTATAAAATATAATAAAGAAAATGGTATCGTTACTGTTATTTTAGATGCAGATCATCAAAATGCTTTTATTACTGTACAAGATACAGGAATTGGAATTCCAGCAGAAGAGCAACATAAAATATTTGATCGTTTTTATAGAGTGGATAAAACTAGAGATCGTATGACAGGGGGGACGGGATTAGGTTTATCCATCACCCATCGTACTATATTATTACATCAAGGAAGTATTAAGGTTATTAGTGAAGAAGGAAAAGGTTCAACTTTTGTTGTTCGTATTCCATTACATTAAAATTCATAGATTTGTAACACTTTATTTTTATCATTGTAATGGTTATACGATATAATATTTTTTTATGGGGGTGATATTTTGGGGTATTTTAAAAAACCATATCAATGGATTTTAGGTATTGGAATCATTGTTTTATTATTTATTTTTTTATTTTTAGGTTCTAATACCAATAAAAATAATCCATTTTGGCCTCAAAAGGCGAAAAAAGTTAATGTTAATAATGAAGATAGTATTCATTTATATTTTGTAAGTCAAGATCAATCTAAATTAGTTGAAGAAAGTATGGTAATTACAAAAAATAAAGAAGAAGATACGATTATTCAAGTTTTAGAAGCACTTAAAAAGGGACCAAAAACTCCTGGGTTATTTCCAAGTGTTCCTAAAAATATAGAATTTATAAATATGGAATGGAATAAAAAGGAACAAATTTTAGAGTTAAATATATCTCGAGAATATCTTGAATTAAATACAATGGACGAAGTATTTTTTAGAACTTCTGTTGTAAAAACATTAACTGAGTTACCTTTTGTGCAACAAATTCAATTTTGTGTAGATGGTAAACCATTACTCGGAACGGATGGAAAACCTATTGGGCCTATTTCTGCAGAAGATATTATTTTAGAAGAAGCTAATCCTTTAAATACAGAGTACAAAGAACTTCAATTATATTTTTCAAATCAAGATGCAACAGGATTAGTACTAGAATCTAGAACGATTACGATTAATCCTAATGAACCTTTAGAAAAATATATAATGGAACAATTAATTAAAGGTCCTAAAAAAGAGGGATTGCAAAAGACAGTACCTCCTGAAACAAAAATTAAAGGAATTCAAACAAATGATGGTATTTGTTATGTAGATTTAAGTAAGGAATTTAGAACTAAACATTGGGGAGGTTCTACAGGAGAATTATTTACGATTTATTCTATTGTAAATTCATTAACAGAGTTACCTCATATACAAAAAGTTCAATTTTTAATTGAGGGAGAGAAACAAGAAACTTTTAAGGGACATGTAGATTTCAGTAATCCTTTTGAAAGAGATTTGGATTTTATTGCAGAGTAGAAGGATATAAAATACATACAATCATACTATTATGTTTGTATGTATTTTTTAAATCTTATCCAATCTTAACATGTTACTATTCTATGTACTTCTTTGATTGCATCATAAATTTTTCATAATAGCATGTAATTATAGAAGAAGAGGTGGAATGATGAAAAGGCCTTTGGTATGGGGAACCTGTTTTTATATTGGAGGTATTCTTTTAGGAAATATAATTTCTTCTGATATTTCTTTTTTTCTTTTTTTGTCTTTTTTTCTTTTGATAATACTATTTTTATTTGTTTTTAAATATCATTGGTTAGGATTTTCTTTTTTTTTAGTTTTCTTTTTTTTAGGATTTTTTCGTATGTACACATTAAATAGGAGTGACAAGGATTGTTATTTTGATGAATTGTCTTCATATGTTCAACAAAATACCGTAGTAGGAACAGTAGAAAAAATTCAACAAGATTCCAAACAAGAATATTCTATTATTTATATACAAGTACATTCAAGTTCTTTGCAAAAAATAAAAGAAATTCCCAAAAATAAAAAATTTTCTATTTGTGTACAGCTATATACAGAGGAAGCAATAAATATACAACCTCAAGATATTATAGGATTTCAAGGGAAATTAAAAAAACTAAAAATACCTAGAAATCCAGGTGGTTTCCATCAAAAACGTTATGGTCATTTAAAAGGCTTTGATTTTATTTGTTATGGTCATATTACTTATCATAAATCCATTCATTCTTTTTCCTTTTCACGTAGGTTACAAAAAATAAATAAAAGGTTTCAGAATGTATACGATACTCTCTTACCATCTACACAAGCTGGAATTGTTAAAGCTATGGTATTAGGAGATCAACAAAGCTTAGAACAAGATACAAAAGATTTGTATAAAAAAGCAGGCATTTCTCATATACTAGCCATTTCAGGATTACATATTTCTATTATTGGATTTTTGTTATTTCATATATTGCAACGAATAAAAATTTCTAAAAGAGTTACAGCGGTGCTTACTATAATATTTTTAATTAGTTATTCTTTTTTTACAGGGAATAGTGTATCTACGATGCGAGCAGTTATTATGATGAGTTGTATTTTAGGTGGATATATTTTTTTTAGAACATCAGATCCTTATACATCTGTAGCTTTTTCAATTTTACTGTTATTATATAAGCAGCCATTATATTTATGGGATATAGGGTTTCAATTATCCTATAGTGCAGTAATAGGAATACTAACTTTTTCCCCTGTAATAGATCAATTTTATTTTATTCCATCATGGATACGTTCTGGTTTTGTAGCTAGTTTATCAGCTAGCTTAGCTACTTATCCAATTATTGCATATCATTTTTATTATATTCCTGTATATGGAGTCCTTCTTAATATGATTATTGTACCTTTTGTACTTATTCTTGTATTTTTCAGTGGGTTAGCAGGAATCATAGGAATGTTTTCTATATTTTTGGGACGTTTTATGATTGGTATTGTTTATTACATATTATATTGCTATGAAGTATTCGCTCATGTTACAATTCAATTACCAAAAAGTTATTTATTAGTTGGATCTCCTTCGCTTTTTATGATGATATTGTATTATATTATTTTTTTAGTTACAGTGTGGTATTTTTCAAAACCTATACAAAATAGGAAAAGCTATAAAAAAGTTTATACCTATAGTTTTAGTTTTATAGGAAGTATTCTAATCGGATATATTGTTTCCCCAAAACCGTTAGAAGTAGTTTTTTTGGATGTTGGGCAAGGAGATTGTATGGTTATACATACGCCAACAAATCAACATTTTTTAATTGATGGAGGAGGAATATTTTTAAGAGAGGAAGGACAAGCCAATACGGGAAAAAGAATTATTCAACCTTATTTAGAGTATAAAGGGATAGAAAAAATTAATGGTGCATGGATTACTCATCCTCATGCGGATCATATTATAGGATTAATCGAATTGATGGATGAAGTTCCTATTGAGCAATTTTTTGTATCAACAGGAACATTAAAAAATCATTCTTTATATAGAGAATTACTTCAGAAGGCGAATCAATATCAAATACCTATTTATTTTTTTAAAGAGAGAAATCAAATACGGGTAGGCGATCTTATTTTCACATGTTTATTTGATGGACATGGACAAGTATTACAAGAAATAGATAATTGGAATCTTATTTCCTTAGTAGTTCATTTACAATATCAGGACATTTCTTTTTTATTTACTGGTGATATGGAAAAAGAAATAGAAGAATATATTGTAAAACAATATCCTTCGTTTGTAAAAAACAGTGTGTTTTTAAAAGTACCTCATCATGGATCCAATACTTCTTCAACAGAATTATTGTTAGATCAAATACAATCGATAGGGGCTGTAATTAGTAGTGGAGAAAATAATATATATGGACATCCTCATCCAGAGATCGTAAAGAGATATCAAGAAAGGAATATTTCTCTTTACTTGACACAAGAAGAGGGAGCTATTATGGTTAAAACATATGGAAAAGGAATGAGAATATACTCTTTTGTAGGACAGAGAAAGGAAAAATGGTATGGAAAGACTCAAAAGTGATCTTAAAACACAAGAATTTCAAAAAGTATATTTATTTTATGGAGAAGAAGAATATTTAAAAAAATATTATGTAGAAGAAATAATAAAAAAAATAATTCCTAAAGGACAAGAAATGATGAATATGTCTATCGTAGAAGGAAATCAAATAATACCTGAACAAATTATAGAAGCAGCTGAAACTCTTCCATTTTTATCAGAAAAACGATTAATTATTGTAAAGGATAGTGAATTATTTAAAAGTGGTAGGGCTGACGATACACAAAAAATTGTTGATTTCCTTCCTGATATTCCTTCTACTTGCTGTTTGTTATTTGTAGAAACAAATATTGATCGTAGGAATAAAGGATATAAGGCAATTCAAAAATGGGGAAGAACTGTAGAATTTACTCATCTTAAAGAAAAAGATTTAGTAAGTTGGGTAAAAAAAATGTTTAAAAAACAGGGAAGAGATATGGATACGCAAACGGCAATCTATTTATTCAGAACTGTTGGTTTTGAGATGGAACGATTAGAAGGAGAAATAGAAAAAATTATATCATATACAGAAGAACAAAGGATACAAAAAAAAGATATTGATGACATTTGTATCCCTTCGTTAGAAATACGAATTTTTGAATTGGTTAAAGCTTTAGGTAATAAACAAAGTCAAAAAGCTTTAGAAATTTATTCTAATTTAATATTAATGAAAGAATCTCCTCATATGATTTTAGCGATGATTATTCGACAATTTCGACTGATTTTACAAGTAAAGTATTTACAAGAACAAGGAATGTCTCGAAGACAAATGGCACAAAGACTGGGAATTCAAGATTTTATTATTCGCGATTGTTTACAACAAAGTCAAGGTTTTTCTCTTTCAACATTAAAAAATGCTTTACAAGAAAGTTTAGAAACAGATGTTAATATAAAATCTGGAAAGATAGAAGCTGTATTAGGAGTAGAAATGTTATTAATTAAGTATTTAGACTAGAAAATAAATAAAAAAGCATAAAATTGCTCTTTTATAAAAGAAGCAAATTTTATGCTTTTTATTATTGTTCCATAGAATTAACCATTTTGGTTAATTGAGAAACCTTACGCGCTGCGTTATTTTTATGGAAAATCCCTTTAGTAGCAGCTTTATTAATTTTAGAAATAGCATTTTTCAAAGATTCTTCTGCTACTGTTTTATTTCCTTCTTCAATAGCTGTAAATACTTTTTTAACAGCAGATTTTACTTGGGATTTAATCATTTTATTTTGTGCAGTTTTTGTAGAAATAGTTCGTATTCGTTTTTGTGCAGATTTAATGTTTGCCACAACGCTCACCTCCTTATTACCTGGTGTTTTTAAAATAGCTCCGAAACAAAACACATATAAAATAACATGCCTTATTATTTTAAACTAAACTTGTCTTAAAGTCAATGCATATAATAAAAAAATAGTGGGGAAAATAAAAAGAAAGAAAAAAGGAGGGATTTGATGGAGTTTTTTCAAACACGAACAGATTTAGCCATTGAAGCTCAAGAAATAGTACAAGGAAAAGGAGTGGAAAAGGAAGTTCCTGGTGTAAAAGTATCTATAGAACATAAGGAGGATTGGGAATTACAAGTAATACGTGTAGAGGTCATAGATGAGGAAGGAGTTAAAGCGATAGGTAAGCCAATAGGGACATATATTACTCTAGAAAGTCCTTTGCTAAAAGAAAATGATATAGATGCTCATGAAGCATTTATTGAAATCATAGGAAAAGAATTAAGTGAGTTACAAGAGCTATCAGATGATGGGATAGTTTTAGTTGTTGGTTTAGGAAATTGGAATGTAACCCCAGATGCTCTTGGACCTAAGGTATTTTCTCAACTTGTTATTACCCGACATTTATTAGAATATATGCCAGAACAAATTGATGAATCACTTCGTTCTGTCAGTGGTATATCACCTGGAGTATTAGGCATTACCGGAATGGAAACAGGAGAAATTATTCAAGGAGTTGTAGATAAAATAAAACCTGATTTAATTATTGCCATTGATGCCTTAGCAGCAAGAAAGGCTAGTCGTGTGAATACAACTATTCAAATGACAAATACAGGGGTTCAACCGGGATCGGGAGTAGGTAATAAACGTATGGGACTCAATGAAGAAAATTTAGGAATTCCTGTTATTGCTATCGGAGTTCCTACCGTGATTGATGCAGCTACCTTAGTGAATGATACGATGGATCAATTATTAGATACAATGAAAGTAGAAGTTAAAAAAACAGGACCATTTTATGAAATGTTAGAAAATATTAATAAAGAAGAAAAATATCAACTAATTCGTGAAATTTTAGATCCTTATGTAGGAAGTCTTTTTGTAACTCCAAAAGATATTGATGCAACGGTAGATCGATTGGCTCATATTATTGCACAAGGAATTAATCGTTCACTACATCCTAATTTAGAAGCTAAAGATATAGATCGATATATCCATTAAGTTTTTATCATAATGCACTTCTTTTTATAATATGCTATAAAAGAGATTTATTTTAATATATTTTTACAGCATAGATAAAGAGAGGTGCATATAGTATGCAGATTCATACCATTGAGGGTAAGAAAGTTCTACAAGGTTTAATATGGGGGTTAATTTGCGTTATATTATTTATTGTTGCATATAAAATTTGGACTGTTTCCGATTTTTCAATATCATCTTATTCTTCCATGTCCAATATATCAAAAAAAGGTAAAATACCTATATCTATTTATCAACGATGGCTTGGAGAAAGTGTGCCTCATATGAACTATCCCAAAAGAGAGTTTAAGGATCATATGTTAGTTGTATTTTTTCAATGGCTAACTCATATTAATATAAAGGATAAAACTACATTATTGGATGAAGCTATTCCAATTATGTTTCGAGTAAATCAAGAGATAAACAAAGAAAATAATTTTGTAGAAGTATATCCTAGACTTAATAGTAAAAAAGAAAAACATCTTGAACAAATAGAAGAAAAATTTGAAGAAGAGATTGATTTTTTTAAAAAAGAGGATAAACCTCCTTCTTCCGCTATTTCATCTATTCCAAAAATAGTTTTGTCAAAAGAAAATTTGAATAATTTAAATTTCTTAAAAGAAAATTTTTATATTATAGAAGCTAATATGCCAGTAACTATTCAAGATTTTCCGACGAAGGCATTTATAGAAAAAAATTTTCAAATATCAATCACTAATCAAGATGAACCTAAAATTTTAATTTTTCATACTCATTCACAAGAAGCATTTGTAGATAGTCGGCCGGGAGTAAAAGAAGATACAGTTGTAGGATTGGGACAATCTTTAGCTGATATTTTAAAGAATAAATATGGGGTAG
>JAAYSE010000132.1 GCA_012524135.1 Candidatus Epulonipiscium sp.
AAAAAATTAACAATTATGAACGTAGAAAAAAATTGGTTAGAAGAAATGGTAAAATCAAGTGATTTTGAATATTTCGATGGCAATGAATATTTAGAAGTTGTTGCAGGAGAAGGTAAAGCTACTCCGGCAGGACAAGATATTGTGGCAGGACAAGGTAAAGGTACTGGGAATAATGTAGTATATCAAGCTGTGCCTATTACAACTATGCCAGGTGAAAAAAGACTTTTACAAGCCTCTCCAAATCCTTTCACATTGCACACACAGCGTAAAGCTCCAAATCCTTTCACACAGTATCAGCAATACAATACTGTAAGCAATCTTTTTTTTGACTTGATAGTTAAAACTACTGCTCGTGAGAAATCAGGCGGTGAATACCTCCCAGACCAAACTTATGAAGTTCCTATTTTATATCCTTTTGCTAATACAAACCAAAGTTATACCAATACACTTGCAAATTATGGCGTGCTACTAAAAGGTGCAGATATTGAATATGAAGAAGGTTCAAGGTTTGTATTAAGTTATGGTCCGGGGACGGGGAAGCATATAATAGAGGTTGATGGTATGTCATTTAACTTATCAGACCTTTATAATGCAATCCTTTATCGTAATCTTAAATTACAAATTAACAAGATTAGATTTGCACTGCAAGAAGTAAACGATGTTGCTTACCTTAACACTCTAACAATGTATAGTATAGGTATTACTTCCAAAATTCAAAAGGATAGCCTAAATGTTGGCTCCTTCGTGCGACCTTGGAATTTTAATACTAACATAGTAGATGTCGATATGAGGATTATTCTTGACTATAATTCTATACTTACCTATCAGATAAATACTGCAATGGTAGATAAACCCAGCGAAGGAGAAGCTGTAAACACTTTTAGAATGTCATTTTTCTGTAATATTTTGAAATAAAATATTATGTCTAAAAAAAATAAAAAAAAATATAATAAAGTTAAAGAAACTTTTAATAAAGAAAAAGATTTAATTAAATCTTTTTTAGACCATCCTCAAGGTATACAAGATATAATTATTTCGGCAGGATTAACACCTTTATTACCTTTCAATACTCCGATGAGAAGGAAATTAAAAAAAGAAGGTAAACCAGAAGGCAATAATCTTGCCGAAACTTCTTATAATTTTGTAAAATATATTATGAAAAAGGAAGTTTTTGAGGAATGGCAATATGAAAATTTTCAAAAAGCCAGCTTTACTCAAAATATTGAGGAGTTAGAAATTGAGGATACAGGGCAAGATATACCACCAGAAGTTATAGACAAAATAATATTCCAGATACCTGAAATCATAAAGTTTATTCAAAATATGATTGAAAATGAACCTGACGTTGATGACCCTAATAATCCAGCTCCTAATTTGCCATCTGATATTAATTTAGCCCCAGAAGAATATGCCATATTGCTAACTTATGATAAAGATATGAAAAAATATCTTTCAAGTATAGGACAGACATATTCTAATAATACAATCGAAAATGCTATAAAAATAACCAAATTGCTAAATCCTAAATTGACATCAAATTGGGAGTATGCCTTTGGCGATGATATGAGAGATTTTTGGCAAAATAATAGAAATGAAATATTGGGCTCTATTGGCGCATTATTTATTACAATAGGTATGAACCCTGCTGACGACCCTATTTCACAAAGTATTGGAGAAGGTGTATCTTCAACATCGGCAGTAATACGGGAAGAAGCCAAAAAACAAATAATGTTAAAAACTTATATGCCATTATTAATTATTTCGGTTATTTTATTAATATTACTAATATCTAATAAATAAGTAATATGAAAAAAATAGATAAAGAAACATTAACAATATTAGGTTGGGGCGTTGGACTTGGCTTACTATTATATTATATTCCACCTTTATTAAGAAAAAAACAGTCCATTCTTGGCATATCAGATTTGACAGTAGCAGATATTAGCAATAAAGGTACAACAAAAGATATGAAAAATGTTAATAAATCAATTAAGCAAATAGATAAATTCTTAAAAGATAATTATAAAGTTGCCATAAGTCTTTTATTTGATAATACAAAAGGCTTTTTAGAAAAAGATAATACTTTGAATGATTTGCTAAAAACTGTTAATGACTTAAGAAATGAAGTTTTTATAAAATTTAAAACTGATAAACAAGATGAATTAATAGAAGCTATAAATGTGGCAAATGAATATTTGGTAAATAAATATGGTTTTAGTTTTAACAGTTGTATGAACTTTATTAATAATATTACTAATGTTTCAAAAGAAAGTAGGTTCCTTAATTTTCAAAATGAAAAAAAATTTTATGAGGCTATGGCAAACATAAAATCACTTGAAATGGGACAAATTATTGGAACATTAGATAAAAACATTGTTAATACTATAAAATCTTTTGTTAATGATAGTCAGATAAAAAAGGGACTTACTGCATTACCAATAAAGACTAAATTACAATTGTATAATTTTATAATAGTATGAATAAAAAAGATAAACAAAATTTAATAATATTACTACTAATTGGAGGAGTAGTAATTTACTTTATTATTAAAAATAAGAAAAATCAACCTAATACAAGAAGTAGTAGTTATGGTAGTCAATCTTCTTCTCCTGTGCAACCAGGACAAGGTAAGGGTGATATACCAATAGAAGAAACACCTCAATTTAAGAAGTGGGGACGTGGCAAACCAGGGGAGAGAAGATTTGATAAAGATGGATGGATATATGTTTGGAATGATAATTCTGGGTGGGCAAAGGCTGGCAAAGTTCCTGTAACATCACCTTTAACAGAAGAAGCGGCAAATTCACCTCAATTTGCTAAATGGGGATACGGAAAAGTCGGAGATGAAAGAATAGATGATAATGGAGATATATATATATGGCAGGATTATAATGGATGGCTTTATACTGGTAATGTAAATGATGTAAATGAACAGACAGATAATGATGGTGGCGAAGGTGGAGGTGGAGGTTTTATTGATGCTTATACCGATTATCTTGCAGCAGCAGCAGATGTTTTTACTGCTATTTTCCCTTTTCTTGTCTAAAAATTGATAAATAATAAAAATTCTAATTATGGCAAATACAAATGAGAATTCTGGAAAAATATTAAAAATATTATCATTGGCAGTATCTGTTACTGGCATAATGCATATTTTATTTCAAAAAAGAAGTAAAAAAAAAATAAATAATTCAAATAATATTAATTATAATCCAAGTCTCATAGAAAAAGAATTTGAAAAATTTATTATGAGAAAGAAAAATGAAGGCTTAACTTATGATAAAGCAAAAATATTAGAACAAATTGCCAGGATGGAAAGTAGACATTTTAAATCTGAACTCCTTCATAGAACAAATAATATTGGTGCTATAACAAGCCAATCTCCTAAACCAGATACTTTAACATTATATGTAAAACCTTATTACAAAGATGGTGTATTTCAAGGTAATATTATAACAGATAAATATGACCCACAAGCTAAACCATATTATTACAGAACTTATCCTACTTTGCAAGATGGATTAACAGCGTTTTATAATACTGTTGTTGCCAATGAATTTGACTATAAAAAATACTCTGGTGATAAAAATGCTTCTCTAAAAGGTATAAAAACACCTATTGCTGATAGTATTTATAAATCTTAATCTATGAAAGGCATAATAAAAATAGACTACCCTCAAATAATTACCTTATTCAATAGAAAAGGTAATATTATTTATAAAGGAGACGTTTATCCATCTATTTACCTTGTAAATGCCACTTATATTGACGCTAACTGTTCGATTATTGATATTAAATTAAATTTTATTAAAGAATTTATTGATAGACTTCCTAAAAGAGAAAAAAACGTTGACTTGAAATTTAAAGATTTGAGAATAAAAAAAGATTTTAATACTAATAATTTTAGCATATCAGTAAAAAAAAAAGTAATAAAATATAATCCAAATTTTTTAAAAAGATATAATATGTCTTTTTATGATTTTATGTTTGTAATAGGACACGAATTAGGTCATAAACTCTATTATACAGAAAAATACTGCGATTATATTGCCTTTATATATGCGATATTTAATCACATAGACCCACGTTTTATAAAACTTAACTTTTTAAAAAATGAGGAACGTCATAAAAATTTTAATAATTTACTGAATTTTTATGAAAAAAATATGAATGAAATTTATAGTAACCTTTAAATACATATTATTATGGCAACGAAAAAAAATACAAAGAAAAAAAAGGATTTAATCATAACAAACCCTTATGCTTTTTTTACAAAAGGTAGAAGTA
>JAAYSE010000133.1 GCA_012524135.1 Candidatus Epulonipiscium sp.
AAAAAGTAATATCATTAATTCCGTCAATCATTAAATTTTCTATTTTATCTGCTAAATCTTCCGAAGAAAGATTTTTCCCTTGAATCACCAAAGAAATTACATATGAATATTGAGGAATTTTAGAAAGGATTCTATTTCCTTCCTTTATCTTTACTATTTCCATTTCTTTTTTACTTAAATTTTCAGGTGCTTTTTCATCTTCCACTTGGCAAATTTCTAAATTACAATATCTAGACAGTCTTTTTGAAAACTCTTTGATCCCCTCTTGCATATATTTTTCTTTAATTTTTCCTACTGCAACAATACGTATATTCATGGTATATTCCTTTCTAAGTTTTAATATAAAATACAGATTTTTATTCTTTATTTTTAAACCTTTTATTACGAATGAGTGATTTTACACAAGAAAAAAGCCTAGATGAGTAAATCATCTAGACTCATATTTCAAAATAAATCTTTAATTTCAACAAGCTCCATGTATAAATCCAACGACGGATTTGAATAATGGAGGCGAGGGGAATCGAACCCCTGTCCGAGAATCGGTCCATTAAAGTTTCTCCCATTACAGCCACTACTTTAACATTCCCTTATCTAAACGCTTAATGGCAAGCTTTCAGACTTGGTAGCTTCATAAAGTCTTTTATTTCCGCAAAGCTTAAGAAATAAAGGTCCCCGCTAATCGGTGTCTGATTCCTAGTTGCGGGAAGCTAAGATCAGACAGCTGCTTTAATTAAGCAGCAAATGCTAAATTATCTTCAGCGTTTATACTTTAATTCCAGTTTGATGACGCAGCACCGGAGTCTGCGAATGGCTACTCTAACTTCTCTGATCCCCGTCGAAACCAGTACGCCCCCTAAATAATTGGGAAACGCTGATTTTTATTAATATAAATTTTGTATTTTAAATTGCTTTTCGGCTTCTCGTCGTTGATCTCTTTTAGCAATATCTTGCCTTTTGTCATATAATTTTTTACCTTTAGCAATCGCTATTTCTAACTTAACTAAACTACCTTTTAAATAAATCTTTAACGGAACAATGGTATATCCTTTAATCGTAATAGCCCCTAATAGTTTGTTAATTTGTTGTTGATGCAACAGTAATTTTCGTGTACGCAGAGGGTCTTTGTTAAAAATATTGCCTTGTTCATAAGGACTAATATGCATATTATAAATAAATGCCTCACCATTATCAATTCGAATGAAACTTTCTTTTAAGCTACATTTTCCTTGACGTAACGATTTTACTTCTGTACCATGCAATACAATACCTGCTTCAAATGTTTCTTCTATAAAATAATCATGTCGTGCTTTTTTATTTTGTGCAATCAATTTATATGAACCTTTTGCCATCTGCTCTACACCCCTACACCAATATCATTTATTCTATCTTTGGTGCTCTTCTATTATAACATAAATCTTGTTTTTTTCAAGCTACTTCTTTTTTCTAATATTATAAAAAAATATATAATCCAATATACTTTAGATATTATAAGTTTAATGATTTATATCTCTTATTTATTCTATTATAAAGCTAAAATTTATAAATATACCCTCTCATAAAATTAAATATTTTATTGCAGGTATCTATATAATATAGATACCTGCAAAGTTAGAGTTTAAACCTAAATATCTATATTTAAAAATAAAAGTTTTTATACACTACTATTTTTTAAGCTTCTAATAAAAAAGCATAATATCCTTTCATTGTTTCATATATATCTGCTTTACTAACAATTTCCCAAGGTGCATGCATATTATGGACAGGTACTCCACAATCGATAACATCCATTCCATAATTGGCTAGGATATATGCAATTGTTCCGCCTCCACCTTGATCCACTTTACCTAGTTCAGCGGTTTGCCAAGCTACATTATGTTTATTCATAATCTTACGCAATTCTGCTATATATTCTGGATTGGCATCATTACAACCAGACTTTCCTCTGGCTCCTGTATATTTATTAAATACAATACCTTTACCAAAATATGCAGCATTCCTTTTTTCCATTACTGATGGATAATTAGGATCAAAACCTGCACTAACATCTGAGGATAACATTTTTGAATTAGTTAATGTTCGTCGAAGATTTAAATCTGTATATTCTCCTGCTGCATGCATCACTTCTGCTACTACATTTTCAAAAAACTTAGAATGAGCTCCAGTAGCACCCACGCTACCTATTTCTTCTTTATCCACAAGAGCAACTACACAAGTTTTATCTGTCTTTTTAATACGCATCATTGCTTCAAAAGAAGTATAGGCACATACTCGGTCATCGTGACCATAAGCCATAATCATACTACGATCTAATCCATAATCTCTAGCTTTTCCAGCAGGAACTACTTCTAATTCAGCCGATACAAAATCTTCTTCACATATCTCATATTTTTCATTTAAAAGTCGTAGAATATTTTTCTTTACTTTTTCTTTTTCTTCTTCCTGTTGGATAGGAATACTTCCAATACAAATATTTAAATTTTCTCCTTCTATGACTTCATTGGCTTTTTTGTCCATTTGATCTCGTGATAAGTGAATTAAAAGGTCAGATATACCAATAACTGGATCCCCTTCCTCTTCCCCAATCACAATATTTTCTATTGTACCATCTTGTTTTACCACTACACCATGAATAGCTAAAGGTAATGCTACCCATTGATATTTTTTAATACCTCCATAATAATGAGTATCAAACATAGCAAAATCACTATCTTCATATAAAGGATTTTGTTTTAAATCTAATCGTGGAGAATCAATATGAGCACCTAAAATACGTAATCCATTTTCCATAGGTTCTTTTCCCATATGAAATAAAAATAAATTTTTTCCTCTATTAATAGCAAAAATTTTATCCCCTGCACTTACCTTTTTTCCTTCTTTAATAATATCTTCTATATTAACATATCCATTTGCTTGAGCAATTTTTGTTAATTCAATTACACATTCTCTTTCTGTTTTACAGAAAGACATAAATTTTCGATATTTTTCTCCAAAATCAAAAACATTTTGCATTTCTTTTTCTGAATATTTACTCCAAACATTTTCATAGTCCTTTGTTAACTCATCTAATTTCTGTTTCACTTTTTTTCCTCCTTTTTTCTTCTCCTACAACTTGTATTATAGAAAACATTGGTTTATGTGTCAATCAAGTAACGAAACCAAAAATAAAACAAGAGGCCCCTAAAAGCCCCTTGTTTAGATTATAAATGTAAAAACTCTTTCATGATTTGACTTATATTTTCTGCTTTTTCTTTATTATCTGCTTCTGCAAAAACACGAAGAAGAGGTTCTGTTCCTGAAAAACGTGCAATAATCCAAGAACCATCTTTAAAGTAAACTTTTACTCCATCCATATAAGAAATTTTTTCAATTTCATAAGGAAATTCTGGAAGCTGTTTTTCTTTAAATAAGAGGTGCATAAGTTTTTCTTTATCTTCTTTTTTGAAACGATAATCATGTTCTGCCATAACAAAATAACCGAATTGATCATGAATTTCATCCAATAACTCTGCTAAACGTTTTCCTGTTACACTAATCATTTCTACTAATAAGGATGCGGCAAAGATTCCATCTTTTCCTTTTATATGTCCTCGAATGGTTAATCCTCCACTACTTTCTCCACCGATAAGTGCATCTGTTTCTTCCATTTTAGAACTAATATGTTTAAAACCTACAGGAACTTCATAACATTTTTCTCCAAATGCTTCTGCAATGTTATCTAATAAATGAGTAGTTGCAATATTTCGTACTACAGGACCTCTCCATTCTTTATATTTCAATAAATAGTAATATAAAAGGGACATAATTTCATTTGGATGAATAAAATTTCCTTTTTCATCAATAATTCCCAAGCGGTCTGCGTCTCCATCGGTACCAATACCAAGGTCATATTCTTTTTCTACAACCATATTTCGTAAATGATGTAATGTAACAGCACTAGGTGAAGGAAGTCGACCACCAAATAGTGTATCATGACGATCATGAATCATATCTACTTCACATCGTGCAGTTAATAAAATCGTTTGTAAAGACGTTTTTGAAACACCATACATAGGATCTAATATAATTTTTAAATTTTGTTTTTTAATTGCTTCCAAATCAATCATATTCAAGATGGTATCAATATATTCATTAAATGGATTGATTATTTCTACATGTCCTGCTTTAACTGCTTCTTGAAAATCCATAGTTTTAACATCATCTATATCAATTTTTGCAATTAAATTTTCAATATGATCTGTTACTTCTTCAGTAGCGTCTCGTCCGCCTTCTACAAATATTTTAATTCCATTATAATCTGCAGGGTTATGGCTTGCTGTTACAGCAGCTCCATAAGGTAATTTCATTTCTTTAACCGTATACATAATTAAAGGGGTAGGAGCATTTTTATTTATAAAATATACCTTAATTTGATTAGCAGCAAATACTTCTGCCATCCATCTAGCTGATCGATCAGATAAAAATCGACGATCATATCCGAGCACAACTCCTTGATCTTCCCAATTTTTATCATGCATATCATTGGATATTGCTTGAGTTAATAATTGGATATTGGTTTTGATAAAATCTTCTCCAATAATAGCTCTCCATCCACCTGTACCAAATTTAATCATTAGTCGTTCATCCTTTCTTTGAGCACCCGTTCACAAAATGCCAAATCTTCTGTCGTGTTCACACCATAAATTTCATCTGTATTATGAATCGTATAGGTATGAATTTTTTCTCCGTGTTCTAATAAGATTTTAGGTATATCTGTAAGATAATATTCTTTTTGAGCATTATCATTTTTTAGTAATGATAAATTTTCAAATAAAGATTTGCTATCAAATACGTAAACCCCTATGTTTAATTCTTTAATTTTTAATTGTTCTGGTGTACAGTCTTTGGTTTCTACAATGCCGATTAATTGTCCTTTATCATCACGAATAATTCTTCCATAAGCTGGTGGATTTTCATCTACTGCTGTTAACACGGTACATTTTGCACCAGATTCTATATGTTTTTTAATTAATGTTTGATATGTTTTTTGAGTATATAGAGGCATATCTCCATAAGCAATCAAAACAGGGCCATCATACTCTTTAAAATAAGATTCTGCCATCATAACAGCATGACCTGTTCCTAATTGTTTATCTTGAATTGCATACATATAGTTGCCTTGAATAGTTTCTTTAACCATCTCTTTTTTATAACCAACTACAATACAAATATTTTCTTGTGGAATAAAAGATAAAGCATCTAATACATATCCAATTAATGGCCGACCATTGGCTTTCCTTAACACTTTAGGTGCATCATTATTTTCTGACTGTAACCTAGTTCCCTTCCCTGCTCCAAGTACAATTGCTCTCAAACAATTTCCTCCTTGTCTTTTCTAACACCGGTATCTTGTTTAATAATTAAACCAGGATACCCCATGTCTTGGACAGCAGCTACAATTTTTTCACAATCTTCATCATAAGCATATACATAACAACAACCACCACCACCGGATCCATTAATTTTTCCACCTAATGCTCCGTTTGCGTAAGCTGTGTCTAGGATCTTTTCAATAATAGGAGTAGAAATCTCCAATCCATCACGTAAATTAGTATGATGTTGTTTTAAAAGATCTCCTAACTTTTCTGGTGAAAAGTCATCACCTTCTAATAAAGCTAATCCTTCTTGCAAAATTCGATAATTATCAATACTAGCACTAAGTTTTATTTTTCTTCGATCATCTAATTGAGATAAATATTGAAGATTATTTTCATCTTTTACAAAATCTCTTACACTTGTAATTCCATAAGATTTTAATTGTTCTAACGCTTCTAAAACAGGTGTTTTTGCATCCGCTAAAACCTTCGTTGTATTTTTATCTTGTAAAGAATCAAAAAGAATAAAGCTTCCTGGAATTGTATTAGGAATTTTTTTAACAACCGTTTCTTCTGGGTTAAAAGTAAGATGAATTAATCCTCCAACTGCCGATGCATAATGATCCATCATTCCGCCTGGTTCATTAAATTCTGTTACTTCTGCTTCAAATCCTAATCGTGCAATTAATTCTGGATTGTCCTTATCAGGATGATTCATCATTTCTAATAATACTTTAATTAAAACAATAATCATCGTGGTAGAAGAAGACATTCCTTTTCCAATAGGAATTTCAGAATGCATAACAATATCGTATCCTTGATTAAGAGGATATCCTTTTTTTCTTAAAACATTCATTACACTCTTGAGATAGTCTCTTTCATTTTCATATTTAATAGGTTTAGATAAATCAATAACTTCTTCCACTTCAATATTTTCTCCGCTTAAATGAAGATGAATTTCCATATCATCACGTGGTGTTGCTTCTGCATGAAAACGTAAATTAATAGCTGCAGCTACTACTTCCAATCCTAAATAATCCTGGTGTTCTCCAAATAAACAAATTCGACTGGGTGTTGAAGTAAATATCTTTTTCATTATACCATTCCTTTCTCATATAGGTAAGAAAATTCTATATTTCTTTACTATCTCTCCTACTCTTGTTTTTATTCTACTATAAAACTACTAGTTTGTATTTACAAAATTATCGAATACCTTTGTAAGTTTCTTTGATCCATTCTCTTGCTATTCTAACAAACTACTCTTATACTACTAATAGAGAGTTTTTTCTATTGATAATATAAAAGTAAGGTGATTATATGATCCAAAACTTAAATGGGGTAACATTTTATAAATATGGTCATGTCAATACTCCATCTTGTATTTCTAGTACTACATTTTTATCCCCCAATGACTGGACAAAAGAAACTTATTCTATCTCCTCTACCAAATTATTACACCTGCATCGTTGTAAAGAATTCCCTGTATGGTTAGATATTATAGAAGGGATTGCTCTTCTTTGTGTTAGCCTAACTCTTCAAACTGATGAAGCACAAGTTTTTTTATTAGATAAGCCTGTTTCCGTGACACCTGGTGTATTTTTTAATATTGTTCCTTTACATGGTACTTGTAGTATTTCTATGGCATATCAATCAAAAGAACCACTTGAAATCTTTAATCTTTCTCATGAAATGGTTCCTTCTGTTATCAATCCTAAATTCTCCATTCAAAAAATTCATACTTTATTTTATCAAGAAAAAGAAACGGGATTCCGCTTTCGTGGAGAGGAACATAGTTTTTGGGAATTAACATATGTAGACCAAGGAGTATTAAAAACAAAAATAGAAGATCCTATTTATTGTCTTAATCAAGGTGATTTTATTTTCTATACTCCTCATCAATATCATCAACAATGGGCTGAAGGGGATACATCCGTTTGTTTTGTTACAATTACTTTTGATATGGATTTCGAAGAACAACACTTACTAAAAAATCATGTCTTTCATGGAAATACCGAAATGAAATATTTATTAAATCAAATTTTACAAGAAAAAAATAGAGATACCTATTATTCTGATGATCTTATTCTTTGCTATGTAAAAGAATTAATTATAAAATTAATAAGGGATATTCGTTTTGAAAGTACGATTGATCGATTATCAACAGATATGCAAGTCAATGTTGAAAATACCATTGTATCTCAAGCACTCGAGTATATTCATTCTCATATTCATCTTAAATTAACCGTATCTGAGATTGCAAATATCATTCCTATTAGTTCTTCTTACTTATCTACTCTCTTTAAAAAAAATACGGGTACTACTGTTATGGAATATGTGAATCAATATCGTTTAAAGAAAAGTAAAGAATATCTTCGTAACTCTACTTATACGATTACACAAATTGCTGAATTATTAGGGTATTCCAGTGTCCATTATTTTTCTAAACAATTTAAAGACTATTATGGTGTAGCTCCTACGGTTTATGCACGTTCTATTCAACATTAATTCATAACTTCATTTTGTACACACCAGTAATTATATATAGGTAATAGTAACCTTTTTACCTATAGCTTCCATCCAATTAGCTAATTCTTTCACTATTTTTAATTTAATACTTAAATCAATAGGAAAGTCTGGATTTTGATGTGCTGGATTTACAGCTTTTCCTACCCATAAATGAAGATGAGTACAATCTTCAATTAATAATCGTGCTAACAAAGATGCTCCATCTTGTTTTTGTAGAAAAATAGGCATTGTCTCAAAGTAATCTCCTTCTACATATTGGCGTATTTTTTCTACTGTTTTGCTTAACGTTAATACTCCTTCTGTTACTAAATCAATTCCTTGAATATAAGCAATCGGTGGAACATCTTTATCTAGATAATTGATATCTACCTGCAATTCTTTGTTTAGTTCTCTGGCTGCTATCTTCGCTGCCGTCCCTCCACAAATCACCTTTTTAGACTTTCCTTTTAAAAATTGTTTAATGAAAGAAGAATCATAATTGGAATCTTTTGGTGGCCCTGTAAAAAGATCAACAACTTCTGCCTCTCTTATCTTAATAGCAACAACAGTAGTATCATCTCCTGGCTTATCCATATAAAGATTTTTGCACGTTTCAATTAAACCACGAGCCACATTACTAGAACATTTCTCTTTGATAGACAAGGAAGCTAAATAATCATTGACATTTTCCCACTGCCATCCTAAATTTAATAACGCTCCCACTCCTGCATGAATTACACCATCGCTAACAATAGTCAATAAATCTCCATCTTGTATCGTAAAATGACTTTCATAAATAACTTTATCTTGAATGGGAGTACTTTCTCTTTTTATATCTATTTCTTCATCCTTACGATGAAGAAAAAATGGTGGATTATCGTATTCAATCATATGAACATGACCTTCGTAATCAATTTTAACAATCGTAAATGTAGAATAGGCTAATTTTCGCACGTTACATACTGGAAGGGTATGAACCATTGTATCTACTGTCTCATCAAGACTAGCCCCTTCCTTTAACATGGTACCTGCTATCTTCGATGTTAATGTTGCTAATATATTCGCTTTAACACCGCTACCTAATCCATCTGCTAATACTACGATTACTTCTTTATCCGTATAGATTACTTCTACATTATCGCCACATAATTCTTCACCAAATTTATTAAGACTATCAAAGGCTACATCAATGAAATAACTCATTCATCTTCACCTACTTCTCCCATCACAATATTTTTTAACTTGGTTAAAGTAACCTTTGTTTCTGCTGTTGTCTCTCCAAGTAGACTAGCAATTTCTTGAGCTACCCTCATTTGTTTATCTATAACATCTTGAGCTGCATTTAATGTTTTCTCTTTCACACGTGCCAATTCCTCTTTATTTTTTTCTTGAACTGTAATATTATTCATAATTACTAACATAATATTTTCTTTTTCTAAATAAAGGACATTCAAAATAACAACAATACCATAGTGATTATAAACAACTTTTTGGTTATAAAGATTTTGTTTTGTTTTTTTTACTTGTTGAAAATAATCATCATCCATTAATAATGTAATAGGTTTTTCCTTTATTTCTTGTGCTTTAATTTGAAATACCTTTTCTGCCGAAGGATTAAATTCCTTTACATTCATTTCTTCATCTAAAATAAAAATTATATTAGGTGATGTACCAAAAATAATATTAGTCAAACTTTCCGCTTTACTTCTCATATAAGGCATGCACATAGACATTTGTGACATACCTTCAAAAACAGCTTGTGCTTTTTCTCGACATGTATTATATCCACAAGCTCCACAGTTTAATTCATCTTGTTTTTCACGTTTACCCATTGTTTTCAATATTTTTTTAATTTCTTCTTCTGAAGCTTCTTTTTTAGGAAAGGTTCGATCAAAAAAACGTTTCCTTACATCTATATATTCTATATTTTTAAATATCTGTTTACATGGTAGGGAATCTGATTTTTTAACATATTCTTTTACCCTATGTTGTCGTAGATGAAGGCTTTCTCCATTTTTAGGCATCACAGGACCATTTAAACATCCTCCTTTGCAAATATTCATTTCTATAAATAAATGATGAAGATCTCCATCTGATAAATTTTCTAATAATTCTATACATTCTTCCATGCCATCCACATGAATGACTTCATAAAAATCATCTTTTTGATTAATATTCCTTTCAATTCCACCAGCAATAGGAAATCGGCGTCCTCTTTTAGAAGGAATACGTTCAAAAGGTTCAGAACATAAGGTCGATAATTTAATTTTTTCTTCTTTCAACCAATGAT
>JAAYSE010000134.1 GCA_012524135.1 Candidatus Epulonipiscium sp.
TCTTGACAAGCCAAAAGATCCGCTAACGTCATGGCTAAGCCTAATTCTTGTTGAAGTTGTTTTAAACCTTCTTGATCTTGATGAATAAAACCCTCAAGAATGGCTATTTTTTCAGGTACTTCCCAATTCATTTCTAAAGTTTTGGGTTTTTCAAGGATGGCTTCTTGAGAATCTACAGGATTAATACAATAGGACTTGATCTTTTTCACTTCATCTTTTGATAAATTTCCTGATAAAACAATAACTTTTGCTACCTCTACTAATGGATTTGCATTAGGTTCTAATAATTGCAAACATTGTACAGCTGCATCTTCCCTTTGATCATATTGACCTAATAAATATTCCATTGCAAAATATTGTTCCCCTTCGTTCATAGGAAAAGTCTCTTCATATATATATTCTATAGGCATTTCAGCAAAAACAGTCGTTAATGCTTTTTCATAAGTCTCTTGTGCAATTCCTTGTACATCATAGCGTTGTAAAAGTCGTAATCCTTCTAGATTATTGATGTGTAGTTGTTCTTGAATCCCTTGAAACAACCCTCTTGCTTCTACATCAAGATTTTCTCTTTTTTCAACAAAAACTCGTCTTACTGCCATTGTCCTGCCTCCTTAGTTTCTCTATTCTTCCTTTTCTAAAATCTTTTCCGTTTGAATTTCTATATGTTTATTCTATCATTAGAATATTAATAAGTAAAATTAATTAATCTTATTCATACTATAAGTATACCTTATACGTCAATCTTTTTTTATTTTAATATTCCATCTATTATTTTGAAATATTGGTCTATATCATTCACAATATTTTTAATATTCACTATCTAAAATATCTAATTCACTTATATTTTTAGACTGAATAATTATATTATTCGTGTATTTTTTCAAAAGTAAAAAGAGATGGTAAATACCATCTCTTTTTACTTGATACTACATTCAATTATAATTTAACAACGTTTTTAGCTTGAGGACCGCGGTCGCCTTCTTCTACTTCGAAACTAACCTCTTGTCCTTCTTCTAAAGACTTGAAACCGTCGCCTACGATAGCAGAAAAGTGTACAAATACATCATTTTCTCCTGGAACTTCAATAAATCCAAATCCTTTTTCGTTGTTAAACCATTTAACTGTACCTTTTTTCATAAAACATCCTCCAAAAAATTTATTAAGTGTGCTAGATAAAAAAATCCACACATTAGCAAATATCAATCACCCGGTAGCTTTCACTACCAAAATTTACGACCATTAATATTTACTAATATGTGGATCGCTTTCTCTAGGTAATTCATTGCACTTAATTATTAGTATACTACAAGTTTCAAAAAAAAGCTAGAAGTTTTTTATTGTTTTATCTATTTCTTTCTTGTATAATCGTATTATATAACAAAATAAATACAAATCAATTTTTAATAAAATGTATTTATAGATAACAAATCAATAAATCCACAATAAAATAAATATATATTATTCAATGTCGAAGGTGTTTTTATGGATATTAATTTTGAACTTTATAAAGTTTTTTATTATGTAGCTACCTATCTTAGTTTTTCAGAGGCAGCTCAACATTTATATATTTCCCAATCTGCCGTCAGTCAATCCATTAAAAATTTGGAAGAAAAACTAAATATTTCCTTATTTTTTCGCCATACAAAACAAATCCAACTCACACAAGAAGGAACACTGTTACTACAACATATCGAACCAGCATTTCATCTTATTAAAACAGGAGAAAGAAACTTACAAGAAACTCTTTCTCTAGAAAGAGGCGAAATTCGAATCGGAGCTAGTGATACCATTTGTCGATATTATTTACTTCCTTTTTTTCATCTATTTCATGAAAAATATCCTAAAATTCAAATTCACATTACGAATCGTACTTCTCCAAAAAGTATTCAACTATTAAAACAAGGACAAATCGATGTATCCATTATTCATCTTCCCAATCCTTATATAACTTCGCAAATGACAGTTCTTCCTTTTAAAAAAATTCAGGATGTTTTTATTGCAGGAAAACCTTTTTTCTCCTTGCTCTATCAAAAAAATCAAATTTTCCTTAAGGATTTAGAACAATACCCCTTTTTAATGTTAGAAAAAAATACAGCAACTAGACATTTTTTTGATACTCTTTGTAAAAAACAAAAAATACAAATTTCTCCTGATATTGAACTAGGTAGTATTGATTTACTAGTAGAACTTTGTAAAATTGGTTTAGGTCTTTCCCTTGTTCCCAAAGAATGCTTAAGGGATTTTTCTCCACAAGATATTCAAATTTTACCTGTTAAAGAAACAATCCCCAAGCGACAACTAGGGATTGTTTATCTTAATCATGTTCCTCTTTCCAAAGGAACTCAAGAATGGATTCGACTACTTACACAATCATAAAAAGCATACGTAATTTATATAGACTTTTTTCTTCCAATATCTTTTCTATATTGTTGATTTTTAAATTGTATTTGACTAACTCCTTCATAAGCTTTTTTAATAGCTTGTTGTAGATTATTTCCTAAACCAGTTACACCTAAAACTCGTCCTCCATCAGTCAGTACTTTTTGCTTTTCTTTTTTTGTTCCTGCATGAAAAACCATCCAATTAGAATCCTCTTTTAACGCATCTAATCCTTCAATAGGGTATCCAGTTTGATATTTTACAGGATATCCACCAGAGGCCATCACGATGCAAACTGCTGCTTGATCGGACCATTTTATCCTAAGTTCATCTAATCGTTGATCTAAGCAAGCTTCAAAAATATTGATAATATCATTTTCTAATCTTGGCAAAACAACTTGAGTTTCTGGGTCGCCAAAACGAGCATTATATTCTAATACTTTAATCCCTTGTTTTGTCAACATCAGTCCAAAGAACAAAATACCAGTAAATGGACGTCCTTCTTTACTCATGGCATCTAATGTAGGTTGAAAAATATATTCCATACAGTAATCTTCTATTTCTTTTGTATAATGAGGACTAGGAGAAAAAGTTCCCATTCCACCTGTATTGGGTCCTTGATCTCCATCCAACGCTCTTTTATGATCCTGCACACTTACCATAGGTATAACTGTTTTTCCATCACAAAAAGTAAGTACAGAAACTTCGGGACCTTCCATATATTCTTCTACTACAATGCGTTTTCCTGCCTCTTTAAATTTTTGATGAATCATCATATCATAGATCCCTTGTACCGCTTCCTCATGGGTTTGACAAATAAGCACACCTTTTCCAAGAGCCAATCCATCCGCTTTAATTACAATAGGTAATGGTTGTTTTTTAACATAATGTATCGCTTCTTCTGGATCTGTAAAAACTTCATAAGCGGCTGTTGGGATATTATATTTTTTCATTAATTCCTTTGCAAAAACTTTACTTCCTTCAATTTCTGCCGCTCTTTTACTAGGACCAAAAATTCGAAGTCCTTCTTTTTGAAATTCATCTACAATTCCCATTACTAATGGATCATCCATACCTACTACCGTTAAATCAATCTCTTTTTCTTTAGCAAAAGCTACTAAATCTTCGATATCGGTTGGTTTGATATCTACACATTCTGCAATATCTTCGATACCCCCATTTCCTGGGGCACAATAAATCTTTGTTACTTTGTTACTTTGAACGATCTTCCAAACTAAGGCATGTTCTCTGCCTCCGCCTCCAACTACTAATACTTTCATTTTTTTCCTCCCTGTTATTGGAATTTTTCACCATCTGTTAATACTATATCCTTATTAAAAATCCGTCTTGACAATTCTTCCTTCTATTTTAATTTTTCCTTGGGCATATAAAGCAATAGCCTTGGGGTAAATCTTCCATTCCGCTTCTTCCATTACTCGTTTTTGCAATATTTCTGGTGTATCTTCTTCTAATACGGGTACAGCCTTTTGTAAAATAATAGGTCCTGTATCTGTACCTGTATCTACAAAATGTACTGTTGCTCCTGTTATCTTCACTCCATAAGACAAAACTGCCTCATGAACTTTTAATCCGTAATATCCTTTTCCACAAAAAGAAGGAATCAAAGAAGGATGAATATTCATAATACGATTTGGAAATGAATGAATAAAATTTTCTCCTAATACACGCATAAAGCCAGCTAATATAACTAAGTCTACTTCTTTTTTATTCAAATAATCAACTAATGCTTGGTCATATGCTTCCCTTGTTGGATAGGAAGCTGGATCAAAATAGAACTGATCAATTCCCTGTTGTTTGGCACGTTCTAAAGCATATACATAAGGTTTGTTGCTAATAACAGTAACAACTTTTGTATTGGGTATTATTCCCTCTTGAATTCCATTTAAAATGGCTTGTAGATTACTTCCACCTCCCGATACTAAAACACCCAACCTTAACATAATTGAATTCCTTCCTCCCCAGCATCCACTTCCCCTATTACATAACTTTTTTCTCCCATCGTTTCTAATAACTGCTGAGCCTTTGTAACCTCTCTAGGATCTACTACGACTACCATACCAATTCCCATATTAAATGTATTATACATATCTTTTTCTTCTATATTTCCTAATTGTTGCAAAAAGGAGAAAATAGGAAGAACAGGCCAACTATTACGATGAATATGAGCATGGTATCCTTTTGGAAGAATTCTTGGTATATTTTCAATAAATCCTCCCCCCGTAATATGTCCTACACCTTTAATCGTAATTTCTTTTTTAAGAGTTTGAATTGCTTGTACATAAATTTTTGTGGGTTTTAATAATTCTTCTCCCAAAGAACAACCAAATTCATCCATATATTGAGAAATATTATCTACTGTAGGATTTACCAATTTTCTTACTAATGAATATCCATTACTATGAATACCAGAAGAAGGCAATCCAAGAAGTACATCCCCTTCTTTAATAGAACTTCCATTAATCACTTTTTTACGATCTACAATCCCTACAGCAAATCCTGCCATATCGTATTCATCCTCTGGATAAAATCCAGGCATTTCGGCTGTTTCTCCTCCAATTAAAGCCATACCGGATTGTTTACATCCTTCTGCTACTCCTTTTACAATAGTAGCTATTTTTTCTGGTATATTTTTACCACAAGCAATATAATCTAAGAAAAATAAAGGTTCTGCTCCACAACAAATAATATCATTGGCACACATAGCTACACAGTCAATTCCAATGGTGTCATGACGATCCATTAAAAAAGCAATTTTAAGTTTTGTACCTACTCCATCGGTTCCCGAAACTAGTGTAGGTTCTTTCATATCATAAGAATCAAGAGAAAAAAGTCCACTAAATCCTCCTAGATCTGTAATAACTCCTTCACGAAAAGTGCTCTTTACATGATCTTTCATCAACGCCACTGCCTTATAACCCGCTTCTACATCTACACCCGCTTTTTTATAATTCATAGCCATCTTATATTTCCTCCTTTGTCATTTCCATAGGATACTCTCCTGTAAAACAAGCAGTACAAAAACCGCATTTTGCCCCTACAGGGGTTTGCAATAATCCTTTTAAACTAATAAATCCAAGACTATCTGCTCCAATTTTCTGTTGAATTTCTTCTACAGAATGATTGTTTGCAATTAAATTTTGACGATGAGGGGTATCAATACCAAAATAACAAGAATGAGTCACTGGAGGTGAACTAATACGAACATGAACTTCTTTTGCCCCTGCATCCTTTAATAATTGAACAATATATTTACTAGTCGTACCTCGAACAATAGAATCATCAATCATAACCACTCGTTTTCCTTTTATTTGACTACGTAATGGATTTAGCTTGATTTGAACTCCTTGTTCTCTCATCGCTTGGCTAGGTTTAATAAATGTTCGCCCTACATATCGATTTTTAACAAAACCTTCTCCATATGGAATTCCTAACTCTTTCGCATATCCTTGAGCCGCTGCTAAACCTGAATCCGGTACTCCAATAACAATATCTGCTTCTGCTGGACATTCTTTTGCTAAAATTTTTCCTGCTTCCAATCTTGTTTCGTATACTTCTGCTCCTTCAATAATACTATCCGGACGAGCAAAATAAACATATTCAAATATACACATACGCGATAAAGTAGAAACATGTGTAGTAATCGTACGTAATTGACCATCTTGAATAATGATAATTTCTCCAGGTAATATATCACGAATAAAAGTAGCTCCTACTGCATCAAAAGCGGTACTTTCTGAAGCAAAAATATAAGAATCTCCCTTTTTACCTAGTGATAAGGGTCGCATCCCTAAAGGATCTCTAGCTGCAATTAATTTATGAGGAGTCATAATTAATAAAGAATAAGCTCCTTTAATTTTGGTCATCACTTCAACTAAAGCATCTTCAATACTATGATGACGAATACGTGCTCGTGAAAGCAACGCCGCTAATACTTCTAAATCCGTCGTTGTCTGAAAAAAGGTTCCTTGTTCTTCTAATCGCCGACGTATCTGTTGAGCATTAATCAAATTCCCATTATGGGCCAGAGCCATATGTCCTTTTGTATACTTTAGAACTAAAGGTTGAATATCTTCTTTCATCCGTTCTTGTGCTGTGGCATAACGAACATGCCCTATTGCAATTTCTCCATGTAAATGTCCTAATACTACATGATCAAAAATATCCGATACTAATCCCATTTCTTTATGATAAAAAATTCTTCCATTATCATTAACGGCAATACCTGCACTTTCTTGTCCTCTATGTTGTAGAGCATACAATCCATAATAAGTTAACTCTGCAGTATTCCAATTATTACAATTATAAACACCAAAAAGACCACATTTTTCTTTTAAAGTATCTTCTTTAGATTGTATCATGAATAACTCCTTCCCTCGGTCTTTATATATTATCAATATCCAATCTCATCCATTTAAATCGTTTATCCTCAGTACCTATATTTATTTATACAATATTATTTTTTTCCATATTAAGAAGATATGCTTCATATCCTTTTTCTTCTAAACGAGTTGCTTTTTCTTCTACTGACTTTGCTAGTTCATTTTTATACTGTCTAACTTTTTCTCTTATTTCTTGATTCTCAATTCCTACTATTTGTGCTGCTAATAATGCTGCATTTTTACTACCATTAATCGCCATCGTTGCTACTGGAATACCTGGAGGCATTTGAACAATGGAATAAAGAGAATCTACTCCTTGTAAGGTAGATGTTTTAATAGGTACTCCAATAACGGGTAAGGTAGTAATCGAAGCTACCATTCCAGGTAAATGAGCCGCTCCTCCCGCTCCTGCAACAATCACCTTTACCCCTCTCTTTTCTGCTTCTTTACTATATTGATATAATCGATCAGGGGTGCGATGAGCAGAAACAATCGTACATTCATATGGTATTTGAAAATAATCCAAAACTTTAGCTGCTTGCTGCATGACTGGTAAATCCGAATCACTTCCCATAATCATACCAATTATAGGATTCATATTATCACTCCTTTTATTTCTTCCATTACCATTAATTTCTTCATATTTTGTATTCTCTCTATCTACATTTTTAACCTTTAATGTTCGGATTATAATTCATATAATCGTTTTTAATTCATTTTTATATTCATTTTATCCTTCTTATTTAATAATGTCAATATAAATCCCGAACATTTTTATCTTATTACAATAAATAGTTCTGTTTTTGAAACTTTACTTTTTAATATTATGAACCTTTCTCTTTTTACTTGAATATACTAATACAGAATATGTGATTGTACTATTCACAAAAAAGGAGGTTTATTTATGAATTATTATCGAAGAACCTGCCCTAATGGAACAACACCATATACGATTAGAAGAGGAGATACCTTTTATCGAATTGCTAGAAGAATGAGAGTTTCCTTAGATGCATTATTAGCTGCAAACCCTGGAATCAACCCTGATCGCTTATATATCGGTCAAATTATCTGTATTCCTACCTCAACTCCACCCACTCCACCCACTCCATTATGTCCTTTATTACGATATGGTAGTAGAGGTAATTCGGTAAAACAATTACAGCAATTATTAAAAGATCAAGGTTTTAATCCTGGAACCATCGACGGCATTTTTGGAGTAAATACAAGAAATGCTGTTATTGCTTTCCAAAGAAATAAAAACCTAATACCAGATGGCATCGTAGGTCCATTAACATGGGCAGCTCTTGGTGTAAATTGCACCTCTCCAACACCTACATGTCCACCTAATTCCACGCCTTATATCATTAAAGCAGGAGATACTTTTTATAGTTTAGCAGTAAAGTATAATACAACCGTAGATGCACTTCGAAAAGCAAACCCTAATGTAAATCCTAACGCTTTACAGATTGGGCAACAAATTTGTATTCCTAAATAATATAAGGATAGTAAAAAATGAAGTCAAAAATTATTGACTTCATTTTTTTACACTTTTCATAATAGAGATCCGAATTTAAACTCTAATTTTTGCAAAGACCTATATTTATTTTAACTACTATTTTCTATCACCTACAATTTTTATTCGTTGACTAGCTTCTCTTGCTCTTTTCACTGCTTCTTCTAAAGTAGGTGCTTGTACTGTAAAATGCCCCATTTTTCTTTGTAAATTTACATTTTCTTTTCCATAAATATGAAGGGTTAAATTAGGAATACGTAATGCTTCTTCCATTCCCTCTACTATCGCTTTTCCTTCTGTCTCTACCCCTAATAAATTTCTCATAACAATAGGTCCATGTAGGGTAGTTTTTCCTAAAGGCAAATGACATATACTTCTAATATGTTGCTCAAATTGAGAAGTAACACAACCCTCCATCGTATAATGACCCGAATTATGAGGTCTTGGAGCCACCTCATTAATATAAACCTCTCCTGCTTTTGTAACAAACATTTCTACACAAAACATTCCTACTCCTTCAAATACTTCCATTACTTCCTTTGCTAAATATCTTGCTTTTTCTTCTACTGATTGAAAAAGTTTTGCCGGTACTCTTGTTTCTATCAATATATTATCATGGTGATCATTTTCTCCAATAGGATAAATAGCTACCTCTCCATCGATTCCCCTACAAGCCAAAACAGAAATTTCTTTTTGAAAATAAATCCATTCTTCTACCATTAAAGGAATTTCTCCTTGTCCTAGTTGGGTATAAGCGGAAACAATATCTTCTACATCATGAATCACAGCATTTCCTTTTCCATCATAACCTCCTGTACAGGTTTTTAAAATTAACGGATACCCCCATTGTTCTCCTGCTTTTTTAATGTCTTCTACATCATGAACCTGGGAAAATTTTGGAATCGGGATTTTCTTTTCCTCTAAACATTTTTTTTGAATATATTTATTTTGAATTAATGCCAAACTTTTAGGCGTTGGATATATTATATGTCCTGCTTTTTCTAATTCCAAAAGCACTTCCACATCAATATGTTCAAATTCATACGTAAGTACTTGACAATCTTTAGCTAGTTGACGAATTGCCTCACGATCATCAAAATTAGCCACAATATGTTTATCTACCATGCTATGGGCAGGACAGTTAAAAGTAGGATCTAATATAGCTACATAAAATCCCATTTTTTTAGCTTCTGCTACCATCATTTTTCCTAGCTGTCCACCACCAATAATTCCTATCTTCACAATACCACCTCAAATGTTCGGTTTTATTTCATATTTTCTTCATTTATTCTTTTATTGTTTTTATTTTATATGGATTTAGTAATCATGTCAATATAAATTCCGAACATTTATATAATATAACTCAAAAACGTTCCTCATTAACTTTTTGAAATTTTAAATTCTAAGTATAAAAAACAACCTCATAGATATAAATATTTCCTATTAAACATCTATATTTCTTTTAAAAAAACAGAATAGCACTACCTATTTTTCAATTTATATGGTATCATAGTAAATTGGTATGCAAATATCCCATTTAAAATTAAGAGTATATCCAATCTTCCTTTTTAAAAATAATCTTTGATATACTAACATTGATTTTAACTTGGGTATTTCTATATATGAATATAAAAAATAGAAAGGAATAGATATCATCATGAACACAAAAGAACGTAATTCATTGTTTGCCCGTACTTTTTACACTTTTTTTGTAAGTGGTATGATTGTACTAATTATTGGTGCTGTTTTACCTTATATTATTGACGAAGCACAAATAAATTATGCTGTTGCCGGAGGACTACTTTCTGCATTTGCAATTGGTAACTTACTAGCTAGTTTCTTCAGTCCTTTTTTATCCTCTAAAATTGGAAGAAAAGCAACTATTATTATTTTATCCTCACTAATACCGATTGGTTTAACGACTATTACTTTTTTACCTCCAACCACTGTTTTATATACTATGTTTCTTTTAATTGGAATCGGACGTGGTTCTATTAGTAATTTAAATAACGCCATTATCAATGATAATAGTGACGGAAGACCTCTTGCACTTAATTTACTTCATACTTTCTTTGCTTTAGGTGCTTTTATAGCTCCTTTTATGACTTCCACAATGATTCGCTTAAATTATACATGGAAACATGTTTTATATGTAATGATTTTCTTATGTTGGACTTCTGTTATTACTTATATAACCATGAATATAGAAGATCCAAAA
>JAAYSE010000135.1 GCA_012524135.1 Candidatus Epulonipiscium sp.
CTGTTGCCATTTCTAATAAATACTTTGATATACTGTGCAATTGTTCAGGATTTCTTCGACTTTTTACATGTTCCCATTTATTAATCAAATCCATTTTTCCCTCTCCTTTTATCCTTTGATTGCTCCAATCATAATACCCTGTACAAAATATTTTTGCAAGAAAGGATAAATGAGTAAAATAGGTAGAGTCGCTACAACAATAACTGCATATTTAATGGTTTCTGCTACTGCTTCTTGATCCAATAAACCAACTCCTGTAGTCATTTGACTCATGTCATTTTGAATTAAGATTTCCCGTAAAATAAGTTGTAAAGGAAATTTTTCTCGATCTTGTAAAAAAATCATTGCATTAAACCAAGAATTCCAATGTCCTACTGCATAATACAATACCATTACTGCAATTACCGGTTTGGCTAAAGGAATAATAATTCTAAATAAAATCGTCAAATGTCCCGCACCATCGATCTTCGCTGACTCTTCCATACTATCTGGAATCCCTTGAAATCCAGTTCGCATAATAATCATGTTGTACGTATTAATAACAGTAGGTAAAATTAATGCCCAATGACTATTATAAAGACCCACATTTCGAACAGTTAAATAAAAAGGAATCAAGCCTCCTCCAAAGAACATGGTAAATGTAACGAATATCATAATGGGTGTCCTAAACATAACATTTTTGCGTGATAAAAAATATGCACAAAGGGCAGTCATAATAATATTAATACAAGTTCCCACTACTACAATAAAAATGGTATTGACATATCCTTTAAGAATCATAGGATCTTTAAACACCATTTTATATGAATTTAAAGTAAATCCCAAAGGCTTTAATAAAGGTCCTTGATGTTCCATAAAAAGAGCCGCATTACTAAAAGAAACAAAAAGAACATAAAGCATAGGATAAAAACAAACAATGATCATAAAAAGCATAAAAAGTCCATTAAAAAATCGAAAAACTTTTCTTCCTGTACTTTCTTTAATCAATTTAGCACCTCCTTACCACAAGCTAGTTTCATTTACTTTACGACTAATACTATTAGCAATCAATAACATACTAAAATTAAGCACAGAATTAAACAAACCTACTGCTGTACTAAAACTGTAATTTGCTTCTAATAATCCTCGTCGATAAACAAAACTAGAAATAACATCTGATGTTTCATAAATTAAAGGATTATATAATAAAATAATTTTTTCATATCCTACATTGAAGATAGAACCCATTCGTAAAATAAGCATAATAACAATAGTAGGTAAAATACTTGGAATAGTAATAGCTAAAGTTTGTTTCCACCGGCCTGCACCATCAATTTCTGCAGCCTCATATAATGCGGGATCAATGCTTGAAAGAGCAGCTAAATAAATAATCGATCCCCAACCTACCCCTTGCCAAATATCTGAAATCACATAAATAGGAACAAATAAATGGGGGAAGTTTAATAATGTTCTTCTTTCTCCTCCAAAAAAGGCAATGATATCATTAATAATTCCATAGTCGGCTGTAAAATCTTTAATCACTCCAGCTACAACTACCAATGAAATAAAGTGAGGTAAATATGTAATGGTTTGTACTGTTTTTTTAAAGTTTTTTCTTTTAATTTCATTAATTAAAAGAGCTAAAATAATAGGAGCAGGAAATCCAAAAATAAGAGTACTTACATTAATAACCACTGTATTTTTAAAAATTCTAAAGAAAAAATTACTTTTAAAAAAATTAATAAAATGTTTAAACCCTACCCAATTACTTCCCCAAATTCCCTTTTTAGGTACATAATCTTTAAAAGCAATAATAGCTCCGCCCATAGGGCGATAATGAAAAATAAAATAATAAATAATCACAGGGAAAATCAATAAGTACAATGTCCAATTTTGTTGTAAATCTTTCTTGAATCGAAGACGAAAAGACTTTGTTTTCACACGCTTCCTCCTTTTCTTTCCCTTCTATACGTAACTTCAGATAGAATACTCTTTTTTAAAAGAGTCTCTATCTGAATTCTACTAATTTTTATTCAATCAATAACTTTTATCTATTTTTGTAACGATTCAGAGCAGATTGATTAATTTCAATAGCTCGGTCAATACCCATTCGTTTAATTTCTTGTATATATTCATCAAATTTATCCAATGACTCTACACCCATAATAAATTTCAACATCATTTCTTCTTGGTATGTTCCAATATCATTCATAATACTAGCCATTTCTGAACTTTCTTCAGGAGTTGGTGTAATAGTAGGAAGGATATATTGATCTGTATTCGTGTCTTGCCAAGCTTTAATAGCCTGCAATTGTTCCTCAATTTGATAATATTGATCCGCATAAGACCCACTTTGAATCATAGGTCCACTATAACTTGCACGAATATACTTAGACATCGCATGACCAATGGATAAACCTTCTGAATTATTTAAGATTAAATCCGTATATACAGGTTTTCCATCTTCCATTGTATAGGACTCACCTTCAATTCCAAAATTATACAATCTCATTCCCTCTTCACTATAACCATAATCCAATACTCTGGCTGCTACTTCAACATTTTCACAAGAAGTCGTAATGGCAGCAGATCCTGCAAATTCATAGGTTAAAGATTTCTGTCCTACCATAGGAGTTTCTCCTTTATTTAATACAGGGTATTTAGTTCCTACTAATTGAAAGGTTGGATCATCTGCCTTCGTTTTTGTCCATACCCCAATACCACTACCTAAATATCCTAAGGTGAAGCCTGTTCGACCATTTAAAATATTGGCTTCATAAGCTTTTTGATCCATTGTTGCAAAGTTTTTATCAATAAGTCCTTCTTTATACCAACGATTTAATAATGTTAAATATTCTTTATAACCAGGTTCAATAAAACCATATTTTACTTTTCCGTCTTCTTGATAAAATCCACTTTTTATTCCATAAGCACCCATGAAAATACTACTTAAATTAAGTTGGAATAAACGACAAGCAAAAGGAGCTTCGGCACCTTTTTTATCTCGAAATCCTTTTAATGCTACTTCCCATTCTTCAATGGTTTCAGGTATTTCTAAACCAAGATCATCCAACCAATCTTTTCGTACAATAGGACCAAAAAAAACACGAAGTTTATCCTCTGATCGAATAAAAGGGAATACATAAAAATTTCCATTGTATGTTTTTACCATTTTTTCTATTTCTGGATTACTGTCTAAATAAGCCTTTAAATTAGGTGCATATTGATCTATCACATCATTTAAAGCAACAATATATTCATCTTCAATAGCCTTATCTGGTCCACCTGGGAAACATACCAATCTTTTTCTATAATGTCTGGTAATTCCCCTGAAGCCAACAACAAATTAAAAGCTTCATTTTCACTTCCTTGTGCTGGATGAATATATTCAATTTTAACACCTGTTTGTTTTTCCAATTCTTTAGCAAAAGGCGTATCTCCCAAACTAGCTGATGTAGCAGAAACATTTGGATTTAATTGTAACCACCAAGTCAATGTCTCATTAGTATCCATAGGATAAGAAAATTCTTTTCTTTCTGCACTTGTGTTTGTTTCACCTTCTTTTTTATGATCCTCTGTTTTTTGTATATTATCTTCACTACTACTTGATAACTTTTTTTCATTTCCACCACAAGCTGCTAAAGTCATAATACTAGCTACTAATAATGCAACCATCTTATAAACTCTTTTTTTATTTTTCATAAAATAAGTATCCTCCCTTTTTTTATTATTTTGTAATTTCATCTAACTCCATCTTACAAGACTATTGTCATCTATACCACGTACAAAACATGAAATTTATTATCAATTTTTCAAATCTTATTTTATGCAAAAAAAAAGCCTTTGTCTCAGTAAAAGACAAAAGCTAAACTCGATGGATAATTTTTAAAATAACTGTAAAATCAATAGTTATAACTATACGTTTCCATATATTGTCCTGGTGTGATCCCTTCATAATTTTTAAATACTCTCATAAATGTTCTCACATTATTATAGCCAACAGCTATCGCTACCTCTTCTAGTTTTTTTCTTTGTGACTGCTTTAATATTTCCTTCGCTGCCTCAATTCGAGTTTTATTAATAAAATCCAATAAACCTATTCCTGTATCTTCCTTAAAGAGCTTTGATACATAGGAAGGATGGTACCCTACTTGCTCCTGCAATAAAAGAAATATTAAGTGCTTCATTTTGGTAATTAGCTTGAACAAAAGCCTTGATTTCTTTTCCAAAAGGAGTTGTATGTTCTTCATTATATTTTTTTATTCTTTCACAAGCCTGTTCAATAACAATAGCAATATTTTCTTTAAAGTCAGAAAGAGTTTTATTATGATTTAAATGTTCGGCTAACTCTATGTTTTCGATCATGGATTCCTTTTGATCGAAAGATAATTCATAAAGAGTCTTAATGATCGTAGCACTAATATCAAAAAACAAATACGATGCAAAAAAAGATTGATTATGGATTAAACAATGATTTTTTACAAGAATAGTATCAATAATGTGCATAGCTTGTTCACTATCTCCTGCTTTTATACAGTTAATAATTTTTTGTTCTTCTGTTATGGGATAATAGTATTCTCCTATTTCCTCTTCTTGTATAGATTTATAATGCATAAAATCTTCTTTTCCTACAATAAATCCATATTCTAAAGTATCAAGAGTTTCCTTATAAGCTATAGAAATACTTTCAATATCATGATGTACATTGCTTAATGTAGCTGTACAGTATAATTGAAAGTGTTCTTGTAAAAAACTTTGTCCTTTTTGAAACGCTTCTTGAATATCTAATTCAAAGGAAGATTTTCGATCTGGATTTACATTAATAAGACAAAGGATTAAATCATTAATCTGTGTTACAAAAGGATAATGATGTTTTTGTATTACTTCTGATATTACATTCATTACTACAAATTGAATCAACTTCATCTGTTGAAACGAAGAAACATCCATATCCATTTGA
>JAAYSE010000018.1 GCA_012524135.1 Candidatus Epulonipiscium sp.
ATAATCGAATAGAAGATAAACAGTACGAAGATATTGTAATATCTATGCGACAGGAGTTAAAGGATTGGTTTTATCAGTATGTAGATCCTAAGATAGATGGAGCGCATGAAGGAGTAACAGGCATGGGGCAGCTACGACGTGCGGGCATCTATGCAGAAGGTAAGCCTGTCTATCCTCAACGAAGTAAAAATGTTGTTGAAAAATAATATAAGGCGAGCTTAGAAAATAAATTGTCTAAGCTCGCCTTATATATTTGACTAGAACTTTAGTAAAAAAATCACTTCAATATATATGGAAACAACAACAAATATGCCAATAGAAATATATACAGGCCAGGTCATAATTTTTTCATGAGATAGTTTTTTTGTTATTATATTTTCTCCATTTATAGATTGGACGGTATTTGAATCAGTAGCGTTATTTGCTTTTTTAAAGGGAAATAAAGAATACCAAGATTTATTATGATTTTTTGATAGATAGTAAAGCAATAAAAAAGCTAAAGGTGTTGCAATGATGACCAAAGGAAGAATACTGACAATAGATATTAATTTATTTTGTAACGTTGGATTTGTTAAATCAGCTAGTTGATCAAGTTCATGAGTTTTCATTGTCCATAAAGTGAATTGGGAAAGAAGTACTTGGCTTGAATTAATAGTAAAATGAGCAATCATACTAGAAAAAATGGAACCCGTGATTTCTACTAAATAAGTAAAAAGTATTCCCATAATAAAAGCATAAATAAATTGTTGAAAGTTCATATGCAATATACCAAAAAATAGGCCATTCATTAGAGCAGCTTTTAGGATAGGAATATTTTTATAACCAGATAAAATAACTCCACGAAAGGCTAATTCTTCAAATAAAGCAGGTGTTATACCAATCATTAAAATCATTATACTTAAAGGCATTTGTTTTAAATTTTCTAACATGGTATCAACAGGATTAGAAAAAAATAGATTGCCAATTCCTGAAATAAACATCATTAAGGGTTGGATTAGTAAAGCAAAAGCAATGATAAATAAAATACTTTTTATAGGTAAAGGATAGAAACGAAAAGTATCTTTTAGCTTTGTATCAGTAATCAATATATATAAAAGAGAAGGTATAAATAAAAATAAGATTTGTGGTAGTATAACTTGAATAGAATAGGGTATCGGTATGTTGATGATCATTAATAATCCACTAATAAGACTAAATAGTAAACTTCCAAGAATCCAAGTAATAATTAATATCATAGCAAATAAATTAGAACGAAAAACAGGTTTCATAAGTTAACCTCCTTTTGATATTATCTTTATTCTATCATAATAAAGGTGAATCTAAAAGAAAATATTTATGTATATTTTGCTATAAGCTACATACACTATTTTTAAAATAAATAGGGTGCTATTAGAAAATGATTTTTGTATATTTATATACTAGAATATAAAAATTATAAAAAGGGGTTGCAAAAATTAATATATTGTAATATAATGATATTAAGAAATTTAGGATAAGAAAGAGGAGGAATCTATTATGGCATTAGCATTTACAGATTCAAATTTTGAAAAAGAAGTATTGCAGTCAGATACACCTGTATTGGTAGATTTTTATGCAGATTGGTGTGGACCTTGTCGTATGATGGCACCTGTTATTGATGAGTTGGCTAAAGACTATGAAGGAAAAGCAAAAGTAGGTAAAATAAATGTTGATAAAAATGGAGACACAGCATCTAAATATGGTGTTATGAGTATTCCTACATTATTACTTATTAAAAATGGAAAGGTAGTAGATCAAATTGTAGGAGCAGTTCCTAAACAACAATTATCACAACGAATAGAGGCTATATTATAATAAATAGTAGACGACTTAAAGAAAAAGAGCGATAAGGATTATCCTTTATAGCTCTTTTTCTTTTGTTTCTATGTTTTTTCTTTCCACAAAACGTTTTAACATAGTGTATAAAACAGCAAAAATAGGAACACCTAAAAACATACCTAAGACGCCAAATAAGTATCCAAAAATGATAATGGAAAAAATCACCCAAAATGGACTTAATCCTGTGGATTCTCCTAAAATTTTTGGGCCTAGTACAATACCATCGAATTGTTGAAGAACAAATATAAAAATAGCTAAGCCAAGAGCTTGGATAGGACTCCTAATTAATACAATAGCAATAGCAGGAATAGCCCCAATAAAAGGTCCAAAATAAGGGATCATATTAGTAATACCAATAATAAAGCTAATTAATAAAGAATAAGGCATTTTCATGAATTGCAATCCAATAAAACAAAGAATTCCAATGATTAAAGAATCAATCATTTTTCCTACAAAAAATCGTAAAAACATATCGTTGCTTTCTTTTCCTATAGAGATAATTTTTTTAGCTATAGCAGGACCTAAGAAGGCAAAGAGAATTTTTTTTAATCCTTCTATAAAATTTTCTTTATCATTTAATAAATAAAAAGAAATTACAAAACCAAGAACAATATTTAAAAGTCCAGAAGTTAAGGTCTTGGAAAACCCATAAATTGCGGGAACTAAATCACTGAGGATATTGGTAGAGGTATTAAATAAATGAGGTAAATTGTTATTGATAAATTCTTCAATAAAATATAGATCAGACATTTCAGTGGAACCTGTCCAATGTTCTAGATGTTGTGTTAAGAATTCTGTAAGTCTAGTTAGTTCTGTAGGAATTCTACGAATTAAATCAGAAATACTACTTGCAATTTGAGGAAGTCCAAATATGAGCATAATGCTAATAAAGCCAATAACGATCAGATACATTACTATAATAGAGAGAATTCGGCGAAGTTTAGAGGATTGCTTTTTTTCCCTAATAGTATGTAAAACTTTTGTTTCAATCCAATTAACACCAGGACTTAATAAATAAGCGATAAAAATACCATAAAGAATAGGGGCTAAAATTTTAGTAATTTTATTAAAGCCAAGAGCGATAGAAGACCAATTGCCTAATATTTTTTCAAATAAAATACTTGATATAATAGTTAAAAAGGCATAAAAGCTAATAATGAAATATTTATGATTCCATTCAATACGGCGAATTGTAAGCACCTCCAAGAGTATATTTTTCGTCTGATACTATCATAATATACCTTTGTTTTTTTGTCTATATATAATATCTAGAGGGAGTATTATTTTTAGTTTCATTTCTTCTATGTTGAATATATAGGAGACTTTTTTTAAGATTCATGCATTATATATTCCAATAATAGAATTTTATATACGGATACAAGAAAATGTATAATAGCCTTACTTAGTATATTGAATTGAAAATATTAAGTTTTGAAAAAGAAAGGGATATAATAATAGAAGAAGGGATAGAGTATATAAAGAAGTGTTTAGAAAAGATAAGGTTTTTAAAGAAATAGAGAATAAAAAAAAATTTGTCATTATTTTTTCAAAATATAATATAATAAGAAGTAAGAAAGGTTATAGGAGAGCTGCCATCTCTCCTATAATCTAGGTATTAAGTATTAATCTTGTTTTGAGAGCTCTTCTTTTTTAGAGGAGTTCTTTTTGTTTTGTTTGGTCATATGAAAAGTTATCGTGGTGATAAGAAAATTAAGTAAGGATGTTAAAAACTTTAAAACTCCTTCTAATGTTGCCATTGTTTCACCTCCTATCGTTACAACTCTTATGAGTTTGTCCACTAGGAAGTAAATAGGCTTGTTTGGTTTGAGTATAGATTAGAAAAGTAGAGATGTCCTCATTCTAGTATATGAAATAGGAATATGATTATTCCTATTTTTTAACAAATATTAATTTTTAAATGGTTCTATTTGACAATCCTTTCATTTTATTAAAAGTGAATTGGACTTGTTCAGGTCTTATATCCTTTAGATACACATGCCCGAGATAAGGAATGATATATAAATCTAACATCTTTCAATTCCGATTGAATATCTTGTAAATCAACATATATCTTTTTAAGCAAATTATATATTGTATCTTCACTGTTCATATGTAGTCTCCTTTTTAATGAATTAAAGTATTTAGACGATACGTATAACGACAAATGATACGAAAAAAATGTATTAAAGTAGAAAGGGAACGATGGAAGACAGTAAAAAAGAGATGTTACAGTATCAGATTGGATGTATTGAATTTTTTATTATTTAAATTTAGATTGGTTGAATTGATTTCTAGTTTAGTGAAAAGATAAAGATAGTGTAAGAAATTATAAATAGATCAAAAGGAGGATTAGGAAAGTGTCCAATAACTCAGAAGTCATGAAAGCACTTAACCAACTTTTACAAGGAGAATATATGGCAGTAGATAGTTTTAACAATTTTATATCTAGATTAAAAGATGAAAATGCGAAAAAGATTTTTCAAGAGATTCAAAAGCAACATAGAGAAAATATTGATAAGTTAGCGAATTATATACAACATATAGGAGGACAGCCAGATGAAAATCTTGGTATGAAGGGTACAATGGGAGAAATGATGCTCAATATGGAGTTAGGGCCTGAAACAGATACGAATGAAATTATTAAAAAAGCCATTGAAGGAGAAACGAAAGGAGTTAATATGGCTGAAAAAGTATTAAGAGGCAATCTAGATGATAAATCAAGGGATATTGCAGGTGAAATATTAAAAAAGGATAGAACGTCTATAGAGAAACTAAAAAGTTTTAAATTATAATAGGGTTTAAATAAAAGGTTTTTCAATCAAAAGCAAATAAATAAGTGGTATGTAATTAAGAAAAAACAGTCAGAAAAAAGATTTTATATTCTTATTCTTGACTGTTTTTGAAATTTAGTATGATAAACAGCTTGAGTAAAGATTATTATTCGGTTTTTTGATTCAGGGTATTGCTTTCATTATTTTTAATTATACAACGTTAAAGGGTGATGATATGGCAAGACCAAGTAAAATAGAGAAACACGGATTGCAGGATAAAGTAATAGAACTACCACGTAACACTATATTTCTTCATGGAAAAGCTTTGGTTTAAAAGGAAGAATTATTTTCTTCATAAGAGAAATAAATAAGGACAAAAAATAATCACCCTGCCTGACCGCAGGGTGATTATTGATTAAATAATAATTTATCTATTAAAACCGTAGTCTAAGAGCCTTTGTTTAATTGATGCGCCCTCAGGGATTCGAACCCTGGGCCCACTGATTAAGAGTCAGTTGCTCTGCCAACTGAGCTAAGGGCGCATAATATAAATGAATATTAGTTTTAACCAACGCTTCTATAATATCATGTTTTCATAGAAAGATCAATATATTTTTTTAAAAATCGACAAAAATTTAATTTATTCTTGTATCATGATTTTTTATATTAATAATAAGGATAAATTAAACAATTGATTTTATATTGGAATAAAGGAACACTGTGATATAATATACTATAAGATGTAAAATATAAATGAAATATTTAAATTCAAAGTCGGCCAGACTTTAGAATGAATTATATCGTATATTCTTATAAACGTTACGTAAGAAAGTAGGGGTGTAAAATGAATCAGTTTATACAAAAATACAAACAGTCTTTGAAACAAATAGGACTTTTTACAGTATCTATTTTTGTTCTTTATTTGGTATTCATAAAGTGTTTTACATATATTGCCCCTTTTTTTATTGCATGGGTCTTATCTTTAATATTAGATCCTATAGTACGTTTTTTGCAAAAAAAATTAAAATTTCCTAGAGTGTTAGCTACGTTGGTTTCTATTTTTATTGGCTTAGGAGTTGTTGGTTTAGCTGGTACAGGAATTGTAATGCGATTAATTAAGGAGGCAGTACAGTTTACTCGTGAATTACCTTATCACATAGAAAGTATTCAAATAATTATTGAAAAATGGATTGGAAAAACTCAGAATTTTTACATAACGCTTCCTACATCCATACAAGATGTACTAAAAAATAGTATTAAAAGTGTGATTACTACTATCACTTCTGCCGTAGGGCCAGGAGTTGGCAAAGGTTCTATTAGTATTGTATCTTTTGTACCTAATTTTTTGGTTGTCTTTTTTATTACTTTAATATCTTTATTCTTTTTTAGTTATGATCGTGAAAAAATTCATACCTTTATGTATAAACAGATACCAAAATCTTGGCTTAGTACCTATGGATTATTAAAAAAAGCAATGGTAGGAGCGTTATTTGGATATGCAAAAGCACAGTTAACATTAATGATTTTTGTTATGTTAATTTGTATTATTGGGCTAACTATTGTCGGTTATGAATATTCATTATTTTTAGGGGTATTGATTGGATTTTTAGATGCACTTCCTTTTATTGGTACAGGAGCGGTTTTAATTCCTTGGGCAATATGGAAAGGACTGATGGGGGATATTCCTTATGCATTTGGTCTTGCTATTACTTATGCTTCTGTTGTTGTTGTAAGACAATTATTAGAACCAAAGATATTAAGTCATCATATCGGACTTTATCCTTTAGTAACAATAATGTCTATGTATATTGGAGCAAAAGTTTTAGGAGTTGCAGGGATTATTTTAGGGCCTATTTTTGTGATTATTATTAAAACATTACAGGAGATTCAACTATTACCACAGTGGAAACAATAGGCTTATAGGGGGGAGGTAGTACGATGTTAAAGCTTTTTAATATTTGTTTTGGAGTAGGAGTTGGATTTACAGTTTTATCTTTTATAGCAGGTCAGGTATTTGATTTTTTAGGCTTGGATGGAATTACAGATATAGAATTGGATGCAGATTGGTTTGGCTTTGGTATATCTCCTCTAAAACCTGTCATCATCGCTGCTTTTATTACCGTTTTTGGAGGAGTTGGGATTATTTTAACACACAAAGAGTTTCCGCTGTATGCAACCATTACTATTGCCCTTGGATTGGGAGTTATTATTAGTGCATTACTTTATCGTTTTGTCATTGTTCCTCTTAATAAAGCACAAAATACTAGTACAGTTACACAACAATCTTTGATTGGTCATATGGGTAAAGTAACATTGAGTATGTCACAAGAACAAATGGGACGTATTTCGTATGTTGTGAATGGAAACATCTACTCAGCACCAGCAAAATCATATCAAGGGGAACAATTGCAAATAGGTGATCAGGTCATTATTACTGATATTCACCAAAATATATTTTATGTAAAACGTAGATAAAGGAGGAAGGGTATGGATACGACGACATTAACAATCATTGCCATTATTATTGGGGTGTTATTTTTGTTACTTCTTAGCATAGCTGCTATGTGGAGAAAAGTATCCCAAGATAAGGCTTTGGTTATAACAGGGCTTAAAAAGAGAGTAATTTCTGGAGGAGGAGGTTGGATTATTCCTCTTTTAGAGAAGACAGATGTAATTTCTCTAGAAAATATGAAAATAGAAGTTCGAACAGGAGGCGCTCTTACAGAACAAGGTGTTGAAATTATTGCAGATGGAGTTGCTGTATTAAAGGTAAAATCAGATCAAGAGTCTATTTTAGCAGCAGTAGAGCAATTTAATACAGGGTCAGAAAAAACAACGATTGATTTTATCAAAGATACAGCGAAAGATGTATTAGAGGGTAAATTACGAGAAATTATTTCGAAAATGAGTGTAGAAGAAATTTATAAAGATCGAGAAAAATTTGCTTCTCAAGTACAAGAAGTTGCTGCTTTAGATTTAGCAGAAATGGGATTAGAAATAAAAGCGTTTACTATTAGAGATATTAAAGATGATAATGGATACTTGGAAGCCTTAGGAAAAAAACGGATTTCGGAAGTAAAAAGAGATGCTGAAATAGCTGAATCAGAGGCAGATAAAGAAACAAAAATCAAAACAGCAGAAGCAACTCGCTTAGGAAAAGAAGCTCAAATTTTGGCGGAAACACAAGTAGCAGAAGCAAATAAAGAAAAGGAACTAAAAGTACAATCGTATCGTAGAGAACAAGAAACGGAAAAAGCAAAAGCCGATTTGGCATATGTCATTGAAGAGAGTAAAATTCAACAAGAAGTTGAAAGACAAAAGATGGAAGTTCAAATTGTTAAAAAAGCAAAAGAAATTGAATTAGCAGAACAAGAAGCTTTGCGAAAAGAAAGAGAATTAGAAGCGACCGTAAAAAAACAAGCGGATGCTGAAAAATATAGTTCAGAAAAGGCAGCGGAGGCTCAAAAATATCGTGAAATTCAAGATGCTCTCGCACAAGCAGAAGCAATTAAAGCAACAGGAACCGCTCGTGCAGAAGCAAGACGATTAGAAGGAATGGCAGAAGTGGATATCATTCGAGAAAAAGGAAAGGCTGAAGCAGAAGCAATGATGAAAAAAGCAGAAGCATTTAAACAATATAATGATGCTGCTGTAACTCAAATGATTATTGAAAAGTTACCTGAAATTGCTAAGGCAGTAGCAGAACCGTTATCTAAAACAGATAAAATTGTAATTATTGATTCTGGGGAAGGTAAGGGAGGAGCAACTAAAGTTACCGATTATGTTACTCAAATTATTTCTTCTTTACCAGAGACTGTGGAAGCTGTGACAGGAATTAATGTAACAAATATATTGAAAAAACAAGCAAATGCTTCTGAAAAAATGCCACTGCCTATTTCTGAAGTATCTGTACCCAAAGAAAAAGTAGAAACAGAGTCTATAATAGAATCCTAACCTACTTGACAGAAAAGAATTTGTGGATTATGATTATGCCAAATCCAATATCGTAAAAACAAAGAAAAGAAATAGTAAAAGTGTAATCTTTTTACAGAGAGGAAATCTGTGGCTGAAAGATTTCTAAAAGAACATTTTGAACCCATCTTGGAGTTCTAGGTTGAATAATAGTAGACACTAGCGGTTTCCTACCGTTATTAGGACCAAGTGGATCTATATAAAGATAGATCAACAAGGGTGGTACCACCGATAACCTCGGTCCCTTTTGGGATAGAGGTTATTATTTTTTTGTAAAAAAGGAAGGAGAATAAAAATGGCAAAGAAAGAAAAAATGGTTCAAGAAATTACTTCTATGCAAGATGATTTTGCACAATGGTATACGGATGTGGTGAAAAAATCAGAGCTAATTGATTATTCTAGCGTTCGAGGTTGTATGATTATACGACCTTATGGATATGCTATTTGGGAGAATATACAGAAAGAATTAGATAGTCGTTTTAAAGCAACAGGACATGAAAATGTGTATATGCCTATGTTTATTCCAGAAGGCCTATTACAAAAAGAAAAAGATCACGTAGAAGGATTTGCACCTGAAGTAGCCTGGGTGACTCATGGAGGAGAAGAAAAATTAACCGAACGACTTTGTGTTCGTCCAACATCAGAAACGTTATTTTGTGAACATTATGGAAATATAATCCAATCGTATCGCGATTTACCTAAACTTTACAATCAATGGTGTTCTGTCGTTCGTTGGGAAAAAACGACTCGTCCTTTTCTTCGAACTTTAGAATTTTTATGGCAAGAAGGACATACTGCTCACGCTACTGCAGAAGAAGCCGAAGAAGAAACTCTTCGTATGCTTAATGTCTATGCAGAATTTTGTGAAAATGTCTTAGCTATTCCTGTTATTAAAGGGCAAAAAACAGAAAAAGAAAAGTTTGCAGGTGCTATGGCTACTTATACAATTGAAAGTTTAATGCATGATGGAAAGGCATTACAATCAGGTACCAGTCACAATTTTGGTGATGGATTTGCTAAAGCTTTTGATATTCAATTCACGGATAAAGATAATGAATTACAATATGTTCATCAAACATCATGGGGAGTTACTACTCGTTTAATTGGAGCTGTTATCATGGTACATGGAGATGATAATGGTTTAGTGTTACCTCCTGCTATTGCCCCTTTACAATTAGTCATTGTGCCTATTGCTCAACATAAAGAAGGAGTGCTAGATACCGCATATAAACTAAAAGGACAACTAAGTCAATGGGTAAGAGTAAAAGTAGATGATAGTGACAAAATGCCCGGATGGAAATTTAGTGAACATGAGATGAAGGGTGTACCTCTTCGTTTAGAAATTGGGCCTAGGGATATCGAAAAACAACAAGTGGTTTTAGTTCGCCGAGATACAGGAGAAAAACTTTTTGTTCCTATGGAAGAACTTAATACAAAAATTCCTCAAATGATGAAACAAATTCAAAAAGATCTTTTAGAGAAGGCAAGACAACATCGAGATGGCCATACGTATATAGCGAATACCCTAGAAGAATTTGAACAAATAGTGGAAGAAAAGCCAGGATTCATTAAAGCGATGTGGTGTGGAGATGTAGCTTGTGAAGACTTTATTAAAGAAAAAACAGGAGCTACAGCAAGATGTATTCCTTTTGAACAAGAAGAATTAGGTTCTACCTGTGTTTGTTGTGGAAAGCCTAGCAAACATATGGTATATTGGGGAAAAGCCTATTAAAATTATGTTATAAGAAAGGGGGATCCTAGTGAAAGAAAGATCAACTGATTTGAGTCGTAGAAAAGAAATTCTTGCTGTATTAATGAAATACGGAATTAAAGAAGGAATGACAACTAGTGATTTACCCCTTCGTTTTCGTTTGGCATTAGAAGAATTAGGACCTACATTTATTAAGATCGGACAGATTTTATCTACTCGTCCTGATTTATTACCTTCTGCTTATATTGAAGAATTAAAAAAGTTACAAGACAATGCAATTCCAGAACCTTTTTCTAGTATACAACAATTATTAGAAGAAGAATTTCCACAAGGAATAAATCAGGTTTTTACTACTTTTGAAAAAGCTCCTTTAGCTTGTGCTTCTTTATCTGAGGTACATCGGGCTACACTTAAGGATGGAACCTTTGTAGTAGTCAAGATTCAACGACCTAAAATTAGAGATAAGATGGAGCGAGATATTGAACTTTTAAAACGAGTTTTTTGCTTAATAAAATGGACTCCATTAGATACACCTTTTGATCCTGTTGAAATCTTAGATGAAATTTGGATATCTACTAGAAAAGAATTAGATTTTTTACAAGAAGCAGAAAACCTAAAAAGATTTTATGAGTATCACAAAGATTCAAAGAAAGTTACCTGTCCTAAAGTTTGGGAAGAATATAGTAGTTCTAAAATTTTAGTTATGGAGCAAATAGAAGGTATAAAAATAGGAGATACACTTGATCTAAAAGAACAAGGATATGATGTAGAAAAAATAGGAGAAGACTTTATTCAAGATTATTTAAAACAAATTTTTGAAGATGGCTTTTTTCATGCAGATCCTCATCCGGGAAATGTTCTCATTCATGATGGTACAATAGTATACCTTGATTTTGGCATGATGGGAGAGTTAAGTTCTGATTTACAATCGCGATTTAATCAATTTTTATATGCAGTTAGTATAAAAGACGTTCATGCCATGATGATCTCTATAACAAAAATAGGTATCATTCGGGGCAAATTAAATAAAAATCAACTGTATCAAGATGTAGAAGATATGTATGATACGTATATCGATCAATCATTGGCAAATATTCAGATACCAGCACTGATGGAAGAAGTAATGAATATCTGTAAAAAAAATAATATTCGGATTCCTAGAAATTTAACAATGCTTTTAAGAGGATTAATAACGATAGAAGGTACTTTAGGACAACTTGCTCCTACGATTAATACTATGGATATTATAGTGCCTTATGTAAAAAAACAAATGATAAAAAATCATAATATAAAAGAAGATTTTGTGCAAATGGCAGAAGATTTTTATTCTGTTTCTAAAAACAGTTTTAAATTACCATTACGTTTTTTAGAATTATTAGATCAGCTATTATCTGGAAATTTTAAAGTAAAAATGGATCATATTTATCTAGAAAAAGCCATTCAAGAATTAAGTAAAATGGTGAATCGATTAGTATTTGGTATTATGATCGCTGCTTTTTTAATAGGTTCATCCATCGTTATGAATGCGGAACTAATAACCATTGGTTTTATTGGGTATATTACAGCGGGAATTTTAGGACTATGGCTTATGATTTCTATCTTACGATCTGGAAAATTATAAAGGACTCTTGTATTTTCCAAGAGTCCTTCTAATTTTAATACACATTCACTAATACACATTCACTTCTGAAGCACCATAATTCCGTAATACATTAGCAACTTCATCTACTTTATCATCTGATTGTTGCATAGTAAATACATATTTTCCTTGTTTGATATAATTCTCATATTGCTTACTGTCATCTTCTGGGATTCCTAAGTCTACTAAACCACCTACAATACCACCAGTGACAGCGCCTGATAATACTCCAGCTAAAGGTCCAGCAGCAGCAATAACCCCAAGGCCTGGTAAAGCAAAAGTTCCAGCTCCTAAAAGAAGTCCAGCTAGTCCACCAAGCACACCACCTGTTGTAACTCCATCCGAAATATTATCATTTACAAAGTCATCACTATCTGGTCCTTCTTCTAAAGCGCCATCATCTGCTTTGGCTATAATAGAAATGTCATCCATACGCAATCCACGATTTTTAATTTCATGGGCTGCATTTTCTGCCTCATCTCGTGTACTAAATACAGCTACAATGGTTTTATCCATAAAGATCCTCCTTTAGTGATTAATATAAAATATAATCCTTTATAGTTTTATCTTAAGACGATATAAATATACATCTATCTAGTAAATGTAATTAATTATAGATTCTTTATTGAACTTTTAAATAAAGGATACATTAGAAAATTGTATAAATTCATATAAACAACCCTGACAGTTTGAGTAGAAGAACTATATAAGTATTTATAACAGTTAGAATTTGAACTTAGAAATCTTAAAAATTAAGTAAAGGAGGTGTTGTAAAATGATGAGAAATATTCAAGTTCCTCTTAAGGTACAAAAAATATTAGATACCCTAGAACAAGGAGGATATGAAGGATATATTGTTGGAGGCTGTGTTCGGGATAGTTTGCTGGGAAAACAACCACAAGATTGGGATATTACTACTTCAGCAAAACCAGAAGAAGTAAAGAAATTATTTAAAAAGACAGTAGATACCGGAATTGCTCATGGTACTGTTACGGTTTTGTTAGATAAAGAAGGGTTTGAAGTTACTACGTATCGTATTGAAGGAGAATACACCGATCATCGAAGACCATCAGAAGTAGCATTTACTAAAAATATTGTAGCAGATTTACAAAGAAGAGATTTTACGATAAATGCGATTGCGTATCATCCTAAAGTAGGTTTTGTAGATCCTTTTCAAGGTAGGGAGGATTTAAAAAAAGGGATTATTCAATGTGTAGGAAAGGCAGAAGAACGTTTTGATGAAGATGCACTTCGAATGTTACGAGCGACACGATTTTTAGCTCAATTAGGTTTTAATATAGAAGAAAAAACATATCAAGCGATACAAAACCAAGCGTCTCTTATTCAATATATTAGTGTAGAACGAATTCGAGAAGAAATAAATAAAATGTTACTTTCTTCTCATCCAAAATCATTTATGATCTTAGAAGATTTAGGATTATTGACTTATATTTTACCAGAATTTCAAATGTGTATTGGTGTAGAACAAAATCATCCGTATCATTGTTATACAGTAGCGGAACATATATTAAAAACTGTAGAAAAAGTTCCGGCTACCCTTTGTTATCGATGGACGATGCTTTTGCATGATATCGGAAAACCTCTAACCCAAACTATAGATGATAAGGGTATTCATCATTTTTATGGACATGTAGAAAAAAGTGTAGAATTAGCTCAAAAGATTTTGAAACGTTTTAAATTTGACAAGAAAACAGCTAAGCATATTCTACGTTTAATTAACGCTCATGATGAAAAGATAGGAGAAAAGGAAAGACAAATACGGCGTGTTGTAAGTCGAGTAGGTGAGGATTTATTCTTAGATTTATTAGAAATTCAAAAGGCGGATATACAAGGTCAAAATCTTAATTTAATGGAGAAACGATTAGAAAGAATAGAAAGCATTAGAAATACTTTTCTAAAAATGCAAAAAGAAAAACAATGTATGAGTATTAAAAATTTAGCTATAAATGGAAAAGATTTAAAAGAAATTGGTTTTATTCAAGGGAAAAAAATTGGAGAAACTTTAAATCAATTATTTCAATATGTGATTGAAGATCCGGGAAAAAATACGAAAGAAGAATTACTTTCTTTTGCTAAACAACATTTATATGAATAATCCTGTCCTCATAAAACATTCCCTTCTTACATATATAATAATAGTGGTTTCATCTAGGAAGTGGGGTGTTGTATGTGACAGATATTCATTTTTATGTGGTAAAAAATTTTGGTATGAGGCTAAAAGATTACCAAAAAATATGGGGTATGTATCTATGTAATACAGATCAAGGAGCAAAAATATTGAAGCCTGTTTATATGAAAGAAGGTCAAATTTGGTTTCAACATAGTACCAAAGAATATTTATATAAGCAAGGTTTTCAACAATGTTCTAGATTTTATGTATCAGATCAAAAAACACCATATTATGTACATGATGGGCAAATATATATTATGGAAGATTGGAGAGAAGGAGAAGAATTAGATTATACGGATTTTCAATCTGTGCAAGAAGTTACGAAACTATTAGGTTCATTTCATTATCATTCAAAAGGAATGAGTCCGTTAAAAGGTTCAGATCCAATTTCGTATCTTTCAAATTTCCCTTATCAGATGGAAAAAAGAATTATAGAATTAAATCATTTTCGTAAAAGAATATATAAACATCGTAGGCTTTCTGATTTTGATCTTTTGTTTATTCGGTATTATCCTTATTATTATGAATTAGCAATCGAATCATTAACATTATTAGAAAGTACTTCTTGCCGTGCTTTGATTCAAAAATTAAAGCAAGATCAGTATGTATGTCATGGAAAATTTATTCATCATAATCTTATAAAAACAGAAGTAGATTGGTGGATACAAGATTTTTCATATTGTTCCTATCATATTCCGATATATGAGTTTACATCTTTTGTTAACAAAACCATGCAAAAAAGTGAATGGGATACAGAAAAGGCCTTAACAATGTTTGAAATTTATAAACCGTATATTGGTTATAATGATGATCTTGAATTATTATTTTTAAGTTTGTTACTGTTTCCAGAAAGATTTTGGAAACTTTGTAATCAATATTATAATCAACGAAGAACGCATCCTGCTAAAAAACAGGTAGAAAAAATGCAAGAATTAGTGGAAAAGCAGGAAGATCATAAAGAGTTTTTAAAAAGCATAAAACAGATATTACTAGAATAAAAAAATTAGAGAATACATTTTTATGTATTCTCTTTTTCGTTTGTTATCAATTTTGATTGAGTTTTAATTCTATTTTCGATATAATGTAGTTAATTAACGGATTTGTTAAAAACAATGTAAAGAGGAGAAAAAATATGAATCGAAATAAAAATAGATCTAGAAAGAATAAAAATTCTGCTAGTGAACAACTTAATATAATAAAGAAAATATTGTGGATTGGAGGGATAGGATTAATTGTAATGATTTTATCCACCTTATTGGTTTCCTATATCATTACAAAGGATAAAGAAAATCCTTCTTTGGAAAGGAAGAAACCATCTGTTATGGAGGATAAAACAAAACAAACAGAGAAAAAAGTTTTTGGGGTTATTCATCATATTTCTGATGAGGATCAATTAATCGAATTATATGATATAGAAGAAGAAAAAAAGGTATATTTAGTTGTAGATATTACAACAGAAATGAAGGACCAATATGGTCAAGCGATGACTTTATCACAATTTCGAGTAGGAGATATTATTCAAGTTAAGTATATTCAAGAAAAAGATAAAAATAAATCTAAATATATTAGAATTAGTGCAGAAACTTGGAATAATCCTAATATTAATAATGTAAAATTAGATCAAGAACAAAAAAATATTCAAGTAGGAAATCATTATTATCATTATACCGATGCGTTAGTGACTAGATATAAAAATCAACCTTTTGATTTAGCGAGCTTAGATCTTATTGATGAAGTGACTATTAAAGGATATGGAGATCAAGTATTAACTATTATCTTAGAAAAGAGTCATGGTTATGTAACAGTACAAGATTATGATCAATATACAGAAGGAACTTTAGAGATTGGTACCAATATTTTAGTTCCATTACAAGAAGCCAATGAAGTTCCTATACCAGAAGGAATTCATAAAGTAGTGATTAATCGTGAAGCAAAACAACCTTTTACAAGCCAAATTATGGTAGAAGCAGGGAAGACAGTGGTTATAAATCCTGGGGAGACCCCAGCTAAGATAGGAACTCTTGAATTACAAGTGAATGCGAAAGATTATAAGTTGTTTATTGATGAAATAGAACAATCTAACTCTACAAAATCTGTTGAATTAGATTATGGAGAACATACTATTTTAATTCAAAAAACAGATTATGAGGATTGGACTTCTACTATTGAAATTAAACAACCGTATACTCGTATAAAGATAGATTTAATTCAAAAGGCTAAATTTATTCATATACAAACGAATCCTTCAGGTGCTGAAGTTTATGTAGATGATAATTATGTTGGTTATTCTCCTATCTCGACTCCTTTAGAAATAGGAGAACATAAAATTCTTATTCGAAAGGAAGGGTTTGAATCAAAAGAGCATAAGATTAATATTCGAGAAGATAATCAAGATGTATACTATACGTTTCCACCTTTAGAACCCCAAAAAGAGTCATCTATAGAATCAATGAATAAGGATACAATAGACAACAAGAGTACAACAGAGGAGACACTTGCAGAATAGACTCTCATAGAAAGATAAGAAAATATTTAAAGTGGAAAGGAAGTAAGACAGCTATGCTTTATAAGAAAAAATATCAAGAATGGATACAAAATCCATATTTCAATGAAGAAACAAAGCAAGAATTATTAAAAATTCAAGACAATGAAAAGGAAATAGAAGATCGATTTTATAAAGATTTAGAATTTGGTACAGGAGGTTTGCGTGGTATTATAGGTGCTGGTACCAATCGGATGAACCGATATACCGTTAGAAAAGCTACTCAAGGATTAGCCAATTATATCTTAAAACATCAAGAAAAAGGTAAAAAAGGAGTAGCCATTGCTTATGATTCTAGGCATATGTCAACAGAATTTGCAAAAGAAGCAGCTTTAGTTCTCAATGGAAATAATATTCCAACTTATATATTTGAAAGTCTTCGACCAACACCAGAATTATCCTTTGCAGTAAGAGAACTACAATGTATAGCAGGTATTATGATTACAGCTAGTCATAATCCATCAGAATACAATGGATACAAAGTATACAGCAGTGATGGAGGACAAATTACGCCTCCAAAAGATATAGAGATTATTCATGAAGTAAATCAAGTTCAAAATTATCAACAAGTAAAAAGAATGAATAAAAATGAAGCGGTAGAAGCAGGATATTATCATATTATAGGTGAAGAAATCGATCGTAAATACGTAGATGCAATTAAAGAACAATGTATTTTACCAGATCAAATTGAAAAAGGCTCTCAAGATTTAAAAATTGTTTATACTCCTTTACATGGAACAGGGAATATTCCAGTTCGTCAAGCATTACAAGAAGTTGGATTTAAGAATGTATGGGTAGTACCTGAGCAAGAAAAACCAGATCCCAATTTTTCAACTGTTTCTTATCCTAATCCAGAGGACCCCAAAGCCTTTACATATGCTATCGCTTTAGCAAAAGAAAAGAAGGCAGATTTGATTATTGGAACAGATCCAGATGCAGATCGTGTAGGTGTTTTAGTCAAAGATTCATCAGGAGAATATATAGTATTAACAGGAAATATGACAGGTATATTATTAATGGATTATATATTAGGACAAAGGAAGAAGTTAGGTATATTACCTGAGAACGGTGCAGTTATTACTACTATTGTTAGTACAAAAATGAGTAAAGCTATTGCAGAATATTATAATATTACTCTTTTTGAGGTATTAACGGGATTTAAGTTTATTGGAGAAAAGATCAAGGAATTTGAAAAAACTGGGGAATATACGTATTTATTTGGTTTTGAAGAAAGTTATGGTTATTTAGCAGGAACACATGCTAGGGATAAAGATGCTGTTGTTTCTACAGTACTTGTCTGTGAACTAGCTGCCTATTATAAAAACCAAGGAATGACTTTATATGAGGCTTTACAAGCTTTATATAAAAAATATGGATATTATAGAGAAACTCTTTCTTCTATGACTTTTAAGGGGATTAAAGGAATGGAACAAATTCAAACGATTTTAGAATCCCTTCGTAATCAACCGCCTCTTTCTGTTATAGAAAAAGAAGTAGTAGAAATTAGAGATTATCAAGCACAAAGTATTCATAATTTAAAAACAGATAAAAAAACTTCGATTACACTACCTTCTTCTAATGTATTATATTTTGTTTTGGAAGATGGTTCTTGGTTTTGTGCTAGACCATCTGGAACAGAACCTAAGATTAAATTCTATTTTGGTGTACGAGAGAAAGAAGAAAAAATGGCTGATCATAAATTACAATTGTTGAGTCAAGCAGTTATAGAATATATTCAACAAATGCTTTCTTAGTTTTTTCACCACCCTCTTGCTTTTGACATACTATAAGTATAGGCTAGTATAAGCGCATAAGTAAGAAGCTAAATTTTGGCAAGTTGCATATTCGTTTTTGCATTTTCAAAAATGCTATGCACTTGCTTCTTTATTAGCAGATTTTTATTATGAGCTATATGCTTAATTAGTAATAAAAAGTAAAAGGGAGGCGGGATAGATGTGTTAAGAATTGGAGATATTGTAACCCGCAAATCATACGGGAGTGATATTTATTTTCGCATTATTGGAATTCAACCCGGAGGATATATAGATTTAGTTGGTATTGATTATCGCATTCGTGCTGATGCACATCCTATGGATTTGTATCTTATTGAAAAACAAAATTGGGTCAAAGATCGATTGTTTTTTACTAATCAAGTAGATCAGAGGATTTCTAATATTTTAAAAGAACGTAGACAAAGGGATCAAGAGAAATATGGTTCTAAAAAAGCAGTACGAAAGACAGGAAAAGTTTTACACATTGATGGAGATTCTATGTACCTTAATATTTGTATGAATTATTATGAAAAATTAGGGATTCATGCTCAAGGAGAAACCGTAGCAGAATCTCGCCAACCACAGCAAATAAAATATTTATTAGCTAAATATCAACCAGATATTGTAGTAATTACGGGCCATGATTCTATTGCAAAAGAAAAAGATCCTAATAATATTGAAAGCTATCGAAGTTCTTATTATTTTGTAGAAGCGGTAAGACAGGCACGTCAATATGAATCGGATATGGATACCCTTGTTATTTTTGCAGGTGCTTGTCAATCTTATTATGAGGAAATTATTGGTGCTGGTGCTAATTTTGCTAGTTCCCCAGAAAGAATTATGATTCATGCCTTAGATCCTGTTTTTGTTTCAGAAAAGATTGCTTATTCCTCTGTTAAGAGAGTATTAACGATGGAAGAGATCTTATCGAATACAATTACGAATGTAAAAGGTATTGGTGGTTTTGAAACACGAGGAAAGGCACGAGAAGGTGCCCCTGTGACATAAATAATACTCTTTTATCATATATTTTATTAAAGGAAACGGCAAGAAATACCATAAGGGGGATCTGAATGAAAAAAACGATCAGCATATTCATTGTTATTGGAGTTTTATTTTCTTTTTTAGTTGGATGTAATATTCAATCAAAAAAACCAAAAGAAGAAGGAACATCTTTGGAATTTATCATTTTAGATGAAGATGAAGTGCCAGAGAAATTACAACAAAGGATAGATCAAGAAAAACAAAAGCCTTTTCAATTAAGTTTTTCGGATAATAAGAAAGTATACATTGCCATTGGTTATGGAGAACAATCAACAGGCGGGTATAGTATTAAAGTACATGGCATTGAACAACAACCAGACTATATTCATGTAACAACCGAATTAATACCACCTAAAAAAGGAGAAACAGTTACAAAAGTGATGACATATCCTTATATTGTCATTCAAATGAAGGATAGTCAATTGCCTATAAAGTTTGAAACTATATCTTAATTTACTTGCGTTAATTTGAATTATAAGAAAAGTTTTATTATACTTTAAATTGTTTGAACTCTTGACTTGTTGACAATTATTTGATATAATTAAAAAATTTTTGACAAGTCTTTATTTTTATGTTATAATATTACTATTGACAAATGATGAGGTGATAGGATGATTGCAAAAAGTGATATTTTGCAAGTAAAAAAGGACATCGAAGGATTTGTCGGAAGTAAAGTACGGGTAAAAGCAAATAAAGGCAGAAAAAGGATTGTAGTAAAAGAAGGTATTCTTGAAAACACATATCCAAGTATTTTTATTGTTCGTATACAGAATGAATTTGAGGATACATGCCGAAGTGTTTGTTATAGCTATACAGATGTTTTAACGAATACAGTAGAATTATCTTTATGCAAGTAAAATAAAAATCTTTTACAGTAGTCATAAATTCCCTCTCTACTTTAATATACTTAGTATAGACAAAGGTATGAGGAGGGAATTTTTATGTCATTAGAACTTATTAAAGATAAAATAGTATTAGATCACAGAATTGGTCAAGAGTCAGTGCAAATTATTTTAGAAGATGACGTAATTGTACCAGATATTAAACCAGATATAAGCAAAATTTTACAAGTAGAAGGTAAGATAGACTTAGATCCCCTAGAAATTACTGCTGATCGAGTAGGGTGTACAGGTAAAATGCAGTTACAAATTTTATATGCAGCTCAAGGAGCAGACAAACCTGTACATAACATGATGACTGTTTTTGAAATAGAGGACTTCATTCATGTAGAAGGGGCTCAAAAGGATATGACGGGAGAAGTACAATGGGAAATTGAACATTTAGATTATCGCTTGCTTAATGAAAGAAAAATTCATATTCAGGTTGTGATACAACTCACAACAACAGTACTACAAAAAGTAGATAGTGAAGTTTTAGTTGATGTAAAGGGATTACAGGATATACAAATTCAAAAGGACCCTTTACCTATTAGTCGTATTATCCACAATAATCAAGAAAATTTTATTATTAAAGATGAACTTTCCATTCCAGCAGGAAAGCCAAATGTACAAGAAATTTTACGTTTTCATCCAACTATTATTAATAAAGATATAAAGATTATTGAAGATCGAATTGTGCTTAAAGGTGATCTTCATTTATGTATTCTTTACACAGGATATCATGATGAAGTTCCTGTTCATTTTATTGAATATGAGATTCCTTTTAATGGAATATTAGAATGTCCAGGGGTTACAGAAGATATGTATTATCAATTAGATTTAGATATTTTAGAAAAGTATATTCAAGTCAAGCCAGATCTTGATGGAGAAGAACGAGTACTGGATATAGAAGTAGTAGTAGGAACGAAAGCAAAAGTAAGGGCAACAGAAACGATTCAAGTGATTGATGATGTATATTGTCCTGGTAAAAAAGTAAATATTAAGAGAGAACCTATGGAATATCAAAAAATTATTTGCAAAAATAAAACCCAGTCTGTTTTAAAAGAAAGTATTTCTTTACCTTCGAGTATACCTCAAGTAAAAGAAGTATATTATGCGACCGGAATTCCTAAAGTAGAAGATATTCAACTTGTAGAAGATAAAGTAGTGATAGAAGGAGTTGTATTTATAAAATTTTTCTATGCTACGGATGATTCCGAGTATTTTATTGCAGCGTATGAAGAAACGATTCCATTTCGTCAAGTATTAGAGACAAAAGGAACTAACTTAAATATGCAAGCGACTATTACAGCTTCTCTAGAATATATTAGTTGTACTATATTAAGTCCAGAAGAAGTAGAAGTCCGTATTTCTTTATTGTTTGATGCTCTTGTTTGTGAAGAAAAGAAATTTCATCCTATTATTACGATAGAAGTAAAAGATATTGATCCAGAAGATTTAACTAAAATTCCTAGTATGATTATTTATGTTGTTCAAAAAGGGGATACATTGTGGAAAATTGCTAAGAAATATAATACAACTGTGGATGAATTAGCGTTACTAAATGATATTGAAGATGTAGATGTTATTTATCCAGGACAAAAGCTTTTAATTTTAAAAAAAGTAATAGAAATTTAATTTAGTTGTGAATAAAACTCCGTTCAATGTGCAAACTAACGATGAACGGAGGTGTTTTTTTATGAAAAAAAAATCAAACAATATACAGAGATACCCAAAGAAAAAAACTCACACCTTTCCTACATCAGCTTTAGAAGCGGCTCAAAGAGAATCTGAAGGATATACAGGAGTAGAAGATACAGAAACATTGGTAGAGATGGCAGAAGAATGGAATCCAGATGATTTTAAAGAAATGAAAAAAAATAATAAGAATAATAATAATAAGAAATAAAAAATCAGTAGTTTGTAAAGTCAAGGATTGATCTTGATATAGGATAGTTCATGAAAAAGAATATCAAGATCAATATGGCTTTATGTTAGAGTAAAAAATTAAATAAAAAAACTTGTTTTTTAAAAGATATTGTGCTATAATGTTTTTTGTCAATTAAATAAGCACACATAGCTCAGCTGGATAGAGCATCTGACTTCGGATCAGAGGGCCGAGGGTTCGAATCCTTCTGTGTGCGTTTCATAAAACCCAGTGTTTACAAGAAGTGTAGGCATTGGGTTTTAATTTAAAAAAGTATAAAAATGCGGATTGCAAACCAAATGTTTATAAATTATTTTGTTCGATTTTTGCGATAGTATATTAATAATTTTTTGATGATTCTAACAACTCGGATATTGTAACAAATTGATATCCTTCTTTTTTGAGTGTGGGTAAAATAGTTTTTAATGCTTCCACTGTATGACTTTCTTCTTTATATACATAATCATGAAATAAAATAATATCACCATTTTGTATTTTAGAGAAAGTAGTAGTAATAATTTTATCTACTCCAGGATTACTCCAATCTTTAGAATCTTGAAAAGTAGACCATAATATAATGGTACATTGATTTTTTGAAGCAATTTCTAATACTTTTTTGTTATATAATCCATAAGGAGGACGAAAAATTTTTGGTTTTGTTCCTATTATGGAAGAGATAATATCTTGAGTTTTTAAAAATTCTTTTTCTATTTCTTCTTTTGAAGTCTTATCGACATTGATGTGAGAAAAAGTATGATTTCCGATTTCATGTCCCTCTTGGTATTGACGTTTGAGTAGATCAGGATATTTTTCTGCATACATACCAAGCACAAAAAAGGTAGCTTTTGCATCATATTCTTTGAGTAAGTCTAATATTTGGGATGTATAGGTAGGATGAGGACCATCATCAAAAGTAATAGCAATTATTTTTTCTTCTTTAGGTCCTGATTGAACGACTGTTGTATTATTTCCTGATGTAGGGATGACTGCTGTAGAATAATTGCTTATAGAGAAAAATTTAATACTAATACATAAACAAAGAAGAACAACAAAAGGATGAATATTTTTTTTATTCATATAGAAACTCCTTTACTCATAATATTTTAAAGAGATGGTTAATAATATTTTATTAAAGATAGATTGTCTATATTCAGATGAGAGAATAGTATTTTTGGTAAAATGTAATAAAAAAATATTTTTATATAAAATCTATTGAGTTTTTAGAATAAAAAGAGTATACTAATAATAATAGTTGTTAAAAAAATAACACAAAATCAACAAGACCTTTTGATTTAGAGGAAAACATTCAAAAATAAGGAGGAATTTACATGGATTTAAAATGGTTTAGGGTTCCTAAAGACATTGTATTTGGAAAAGGTACATTAGAATATCTTTCTACTTTAGAAGGTAAAAAGGCAATCTTAGTAACAGGTGGAAGATCCATGAAACGATTTGGCTTTTTAGATCAAGCAAAGACTTACTTAGAAAAAGCAGGTATGGAAGTAAGTATTTTTGATGGTGTAGAACCCAATCCTTCTGTAGAAACAGTAGAAAAAGGTGCAAAGGCAATGCAAGATTTTGAACCTGATTGGATTGTAGCTATTGGGGGAGGATCTGCATTAGATGCTGCTAAAATCATGTGGGCATTTTATGAATATCCTGAGTTGAAATTTGAAGAAATTATTGAACCAAATTCTATGCCTAAATTACGTAATAAAGCAAAATTTGTTGCTATTCCCTCTACGAGTGGTACTGCTTCGGAAATTACTGCATTTTCTGTTATTACAGATACCAAAGCTCATATCAAGTATCCTATTGTTTCTTATGAAATTACCCCAGATGTAGCTATTTTAGACCCAGAAATTCCAGCCAAAATGCCTCCTCATATTACAGCAAATACAGGAATGGACGTTTTAGCTCATGCTATAGAAGCTTGGGTTTCTACAACTGCTAGTAATTATACAGATGCCTTAGCACTTCGAGCTATTCAATTAGTATTTAAAAATTTACCTACAGCTGTAGCTAATGGAGAAGATTTAGATGCTAGAGAAGCTATGCATGATGCTTCTACACTTGCAGGAATGGCGTTTACTAATGCTTCTTTAGGTTTGGTACACAGTTTAGCACATAAAATAGGTGGAGAATTTGGCATTACTCATGGTCTTGCAAATGCGATTTTGATGCCTTATATTATTCAATATAATCGAAAAGCTACAGACAAAGTAACAGAACTAGAAAAGATTTTAGGCATTGATGATTTACCAACCGCTGTAAAAGAACTTAATAAAAAAGTAAATATACCTTTGAATTTTAAAGATGTAACAGAAGTAGAAATTGATGAAAAGAAATTTGAAGAAGTTTTAGATCGCATGTCTAAAAATGCTTTTGAGGATCCATGTACTTTAACAAATCCTAGACAAAGTTCTGCAGAAGATGTAGCAAAAATTTATAAAGCCGCTTTTTATGGAGAGGACATTAATTGGTAAGAAAATGAATTTGTAATATATAGGTTCGGTAAGGTTTTATTTTTTATTAGTAGGGGTATCTCCATATTCCTACTAATTTTTTTGATATTCTTTGATATTCATTATAGATAATCCATATTTTACATTCGATTAATGAGCAGTATAGTAATATAATAGAGATTAAATAAATGATTTAGCATAAATCATTTAGAAAGTTATTTTTATTATTGACATAAGAGTATAAATATAGTACAACAAGTGCAAGAGAAAAAATGAAAATAAGGATGTGAGGAAAACAGTGTATAAGATTGTAGAAAGAAATGACTTAGCTCCTAATATATTTTTGATGAAAATCTTAGCTCCACGTGTAGCAAAATCAGCTCAACCTGGTCAATTTATCATTATTAGAATAGATGAAAAAGGAGAAAGAATTCCTTTAACTATTTGTGATTATGATAGAGAAGAGGGTACAGTGAGTATTGTAGTACAAGCCCTAGGATCCTCTACGAAAAAAATGGAAGCTTATCAAGCCGGGGACTATTTTGCAGATTTTGTAGGACCTTTAGGCGTTCCATCTGAATTTACAAAAGCAGATCTTTCAGAATTAAAAAAGAAAAAAATTGTTTTTATTGCTGGTGGAGTAGGAGTGGCTCCCGTTTATCCTCAAGCAAAATGGATGCATGAACATGGTATAGATGTAGATATTATTATTGGTGCTAGAACCAAAGAATTATTAATCTTAGAAGAGCAAATGAGTAAGGTTGGTAATTTACATTTATCAACTGATGATGGTAGTTATGGTTATCATGGGCGTGTAACAGATGTTTTAGAAGACTTAGTCAAAAACCAAGGCAAACAATATGATCAAGCTATTGCTATTGGTCCTATGATCATGATGAAATTTGTATGCATTTTAACAAAAAAATTAGGAATTCCTACGGTTGTGAGTTTAAATCCTATTATGGTAGATGGAACAGGTATGTGTGGTGCTTGTCGTGTAACCGTTGGAGGCGAAACAAAATTTGCCTGTGTAGATGGTCCAGAGTTTGACGGACATTTAGTAGACTTTGATGAAGCAATTCAACGACAAGCTCAATATAAAAAAGAAGAGCATGAACACGAGCATCATCATCACCATAAGAATGGTAAATGTCATATAAGGGGGGAATATTAATGGATCGTTTTACAAGAACTCCAATAAGAGAACAAGACCCTAAAGTACGTGCCACTAATTTTAAAGAAGTATGCTTAGGATATACAGAAGAAGAAGCCATGAAAGAAGCAAAACGATGTTTACAATGTAAAAAACCTCAATGCCGTGGAAATTGTCCAGTATCTATTGATATTCCTGGCTTTATTAAAGAAATAGCAGAAGGAAATTTTGCACAAGCTGCTAAAGTGTTGGCAGAATATACAGCATTACCTGCTGTTTGTGGAAGAGTTTGTCCTCAAGAAGTACAGTGTGAAAAAACTTGTGTTTTAGGCAAAAAAGGAGAACCTATTGCTATTGGGAAATTGGAACGTTTCGCAGCAGATTGGGCTAGAGAACATGATGTAGAAGTAGGGAAAGCAAAGGAAAATAATGGGATAAAAGTGGCTATTGTTGGTGCAGGACCTGCAGGAATTACTTGTGCAGGAGATTTAGCCAAAGAAGGATATGATGTTACTATATTTGAAGCATTGCATCAGCCTGGTGGTGTACTCGTTTATGGTATTCCTGAATTTCGATTACCAGATACAGTAGTACAACATGAAATAGAGAACTTGAAAAAATTAGGTGTTAAAGTAGAAACGGATGTTATTATTGGAAGAACACTTACTATAGAAGCGTTATTGGAAGAAGAAGGTTTTGAAGCGGTATTTTTAGGTTCTGGAGCTGGCCTTCCTAGATTTATGGGGATTCCAGGAGAAAATTATAATGGAGTATTTTCTGCAAATGAATTTCTTACTCGAAATAATTTAATGAAAGCTTTCAAAGAAGATTATGATACTCCTATTAAAGTAGGTCAAAAAGTAGCTGTCGTAGGTGGCGGTAATGTTGCCATGGATGCTGCTAGAACTGCTTTACGATTAGGTGCAGAAGTTTATATCGTTTATCGACGTTCGGAAGAAGAGCTTCCTGCTCGATTGGAAGAAGTTCATCATGCAAAAGAAGAAGGAGTACAATTTAAGCTATTAACGAATCCCATAGAAATTATTGGAAATGAAGAAGGTTGGGTAACAGGAATGAAATGTATTCAAATGGAATTAGGAGAACCTGATGAATCAGGGAGAAGAAGACCCAAACCTATTCCAGGATCTGAATTTTTACTAGAAGTAGATACTGTAATTATGTCTTTAGGTACTTCTCCTAATCCTTTACTTGCTTCTACTACAGAAGGATTAGAAATAAATAAATGGGGTTGTATTGTAGCAGATGAAACAGGGCAAACATCAAAGGAAGGTGTTTTTGCTGGAGGAGATGCAGTAACAGGAGCTGCAACCGTTATTTTAGCTATGGAAGCAGGTAAAAAGGCAGCTCAAGGAATTCATAAGTATATTCAATCAAAAAAGGAAAATTAGGATTACCAATAAAAAAGTTTAGATTTTGATCAAATAGGATTCGTCCTCGTAGGCCTATTTTCATTATAGGAAACGAGGACGTTGTATTTTTACAAAGAAAGAATTTTTCTTGAAAGTTAAAATAGAATTTATAATATAGAGTTGTATTTTTTTATAATGGAAGGAGGAAGAGCGTTTTACGCTCAAATAATAATGACGGAAGAAGTGAGCTTTAAAAAATTAAAAGAAATTTTTTTCATTTTTCTTAAATTGGGAGCGTTTACTTTTGGAGGGGGATATGCCATGATTCCTCTTATTGAAGAAGAAGTAGTGCATAAGAGAAAATGGATTAAAGAAGAAGAAGTTATTGATGTATTTGCTGTAGCTGAGTCCATTCCAGGAGCGATAGCCATTAACTCATCAACATTTATTGGATATAAAATTGCAGGCCGAAAAGGAGCTATAGCAGCGAATATAGGAGTTATCCTTCCTTCAGTGTTTATTATTACATTGATTGCAAGTGTATTTGGAAGGTTTCAAGATAATCCTATTATACAAGCTGCTTTATTAGGAGTTCGTTCTTGTGTTGTAGCCCTCATTGGAGTAGCAGCTTTTTCTTTATCAAAAAAGGCTCTTCGAGATAAATTAACAGTTCTTCTTTGGCTAATTACCGTTCTTTGTATTTTAATTATGGATCTACATCCTATTTTTATGATTATTTCAGGAGGTCTTATTGGTCTTTTAGTGATGAAAATCATGCCAGATAAAGTAGAAGAAATCATAAAAGGAAGAGGAGATAATGAATGAAAATATACCTTCAGTTAATTTGCACATTTTTTAAACTAGGATTATTTAGTTTTGGAGGGGGATATGCCATGATTCCCCTAATTGAAAAAGAAATAGAAAGTCATGGATGGATGACAGCTACCGAGTTTTCTAATATTATTGCTATTGCAGAAATGACGCCAGGGCCTATTGCAGTAAATTCAGCTACTTTTGTAGGCTATAAGACAGCGGGAATTTTAGGGGGAATTATTGCTACTATAGGAGTAGCATTACCTTCTTTGTTATTAATTTTATTGGTATCTCAGATTTTTTTCAAATATCAAGATCATCCCGTTAATAAGATGATTTTTTATGGTATTCGTCCTGTTATTGTAGGATTAATTACAACAGCTACTGTTTTTGTTGGGAAAACAGCATTTTTTCATTGGGAAGTTTCTTTAGCAGGAATAAAAGATCTTTTTGGATTTTTAAATTTTAGTAGTATTGCGATTTGTATTATTTCTTTTATTGGAATGCTTCGTTTTAAAATACATCCTATTTTAATGATTGGTATTTCAGCGGTACTCGGTGTAGTTTCTATGTATCTTTTCTAAATTTCATTAATAAAATAAAATCAATTATTTTTAGTGTTGGATCAGTCCAACACTTTTTTATTTAAAAATGATTGACAAAAGAATAAAAAACCATTATACTTTGATTATCAAACTATTTGAAAGTCAAAGTATTTGAAATGGAAAATAATAAGGAGAGGGTTTTATGTTTCTATTACCTCTACAAATTGGTTCTTTAACGGCTTCTGTTCCTATTGTTCAAGGAGGAATGGGAGTAGGTGTTTCTCTATCTAATTTAGCTTCTGCAGTAGCAAATGCAGGTGGAATCGGTGTTATTTCTGGCACTCATATTGGATTTAGAGAACCTGATTTTTATCAAAATCCTACAAAGGCGAATATACGTGCTTTAAAAAAAGAAATTCAAAAAGCAAAAATGCAAAGTCCACAAGGGGTTATAGGAATTAATTTTTTAACTGCTTTTAATCATTATGCAGATTTAGTCAAAGTAGCAGTAGAAGAAAAAATAGATATTATTTTTTCAGGTGCTGGACTTCCGGTAGATTTACCTGCTTTTGTAAAAGGAAGTGCAACAAAGATTGTTCCTATTATTTCTTCAGCTAAAGCAGCAGTAGTGATTACAAAATTATGGCAACGTCGATATGACTATCTTCCGGATGCTCTTGTGGTAGAAGGCCCTGAGGCAGGAGGGCATTTGGGATTTACTTTTGATCAATTAAGAAAAAAACAGGAAAATACCAATCTTAGTGTGATTTTACAAGAAGTAAAAAAAGCGATACATCCTTTCGAAATAGAGGGAAAAAAGATTCCTTTAATTGCAGCAGGAGGTATTTTTACAGGAGAAGATATTCAAAAATATTTAAAATTAGGGGCCTCTGGAGTACAAATGGGAACTCGATTTATTGCGACAGAAGAATGTGATGCTCCCTTTTCTTTTAAAGAGCAATATATCAATGTTTCTTCGAACAATCTTAAGTTAATCCAAAGTCCTGTAGGACTACCAGGGCGGGTTTTATATACCCCCTTTATTAAAAAAATGGAGAATGAAAAAGTTCCTGTACAACGTTGTCTTGGATGTCTGAAAACTTGTCAGCCCCAAGAAACTCCTTATTGTATTTCTGAAGCTTTGATTCAAGCAGCGAGAGGGAATGTGATGAAAGGATTATTTTTTGCTGGTAGTAGTGTTTGTCGTATAAAAAAGATGATGACAGTCAAAGAATTAATCAAGGAGTTAGTAGATTCTCTAAATCAATCATAGTACTCTTTCATTAAGATATGAACGAAGATATGGAGAAGGGAGGGTATATATGGAAAAAGCAATACAAGTCTTAAATGGACTTTTAGTAGAACTTTTCAATGATATTTTAAATATTGAGCAAACAGCATTAAAAGATGGAAAATTTAATGATCTTTCTATTACAGAAATTCATACCATTGAAGCCATTGGTTTGTACCAACCTCGAACAATGTCAGAAGTAGCGAATGATTTAGATATTACCGTAGGTACATTAACGACTGCCATTCGAAAATTAGTTAAAAAAGGTTATGTAGAAAGAAAAAGAGGAGAAGAAGATCGCCGTATTGTTCAAATACAGTTAACAAGAAAAGGGAAACTAGCCTATCGTATTCATGAAAAGTTTCATACCGATATGATTAAATATATGGTACAGGATTTACAGATACAAGATCAACAATTACTGATCCATTCTTTAGAACAGTTACATCAATTTTTAAAAGAAAAATATCACTTGGATAAAGAAGGCAAAGGAGGGAAGTGATGAGCGAAGTTTGTATTATTGGAACAGGACGTTATATTCCCGAAGAACAAGTAACCAATGAAGATTTATCTTCCCTCGTAGATACGACAGATGAATGGATTCGCACTCGTACCGGGATTCAAACAAGATATATTGCTACTAACGAGAATACTTCACATTTAGCAGCAAAGGCGGCAAAGAAAGCGATGATCAATGCAGGAATTTCTGAAAAAGAGATTGATCTGATTATTGTAGCTACGATGACGCCAGACGGGGCTATGCCTTCTACTGCTTGTTTAGTTCAACATTATTTAGGAGCCCATCAAGCGGCTTGTTTTGATTTATCAGCAGCATGTTCTGGTTTTATTTATGCACTTTCTGTGGCTACTCAATTTTTAAAGACCAGCCTTTATAATTGTGCTTTAGTGATAGGAGCAGAAACGATCTCGAAAGTAATGAATTGGCAGGATCGAAGCACTTGTGTTTTATTTGGTGATGGAGCAGGAGCGGTTGTGATACAACAAAGTCAAGAAAAAGGAATAGAATCTATTTATCTTGGTTCGGATGGCCGAGGACATGATTTATTACAATGTGAAGGATGGCCTTTGCAGAATCCCATGCATAGAAGGGAGCTATTTAAAAAAGCTACTGAAGGAGTTTTTCCTAAGATGACAATGAAGGGGAAAGAAGTTTTTCAATTTGCGTTAAAGAGAGTACCTTATTGTATTCAAAAGGTATTGGAAGAAGGTGACTATGGAGTAGAAGAGATGGATCATATTATTCTTCATCAAGCGAATGATCGAATCTTAGAAAGTGTAGCTAAAAAGATGAAAATACCCCAAGAAAAGTTCTATAGTAATATTCATCGTTATGGAAATACTTCAGCAGCAAGTATTCCTATAGCATTAGACGAAATGAGAGAACAGAATATATTACAAAAAGGTGAAAAGTTAATCCTAGTAGGTTTTGGAGGTGGGTTAACTTGGGGGGCAATACTTTTAACTTGGTAAAAATAAAAAATAATAGGAGGAATTAAAAATGATATTTGAAAAAGTAAAAAAAGTAGTAGTAGAACAATTAGGGGTAGAGGAAAAAGAATTGATGATGGAAACTTCTTTTCAAGATGATTTGGATGCGGATTCTCTAGATTTATTTGAAATTGTTATGTCCTTGGAAGAAGAATTTGAAATTGAAATATCCAATGATGATGTAGAAAAGCTTAAAACAATTGGAGATGCTGTTTCTTATATTGAAGCGAATAAATAATAATAAATTTTGGGGAGGAAAAGCTGATGTTTCAATCTAACATTTGCCAGCTACTCAATATTAAATATCCTATTTTGCAAGGAGGGATGGCTTGGGTTGCGAATCATTCCCTTGCTTCTGCTGTTTCTAATGCTGGTGGACTAGGGATTATTGCAGCAGCCAATGCTCCTGTGGAAGTAGTTCGAGAAGAAATACGAAAAACCAAAGAAAAAACAGATCGTTCTTTTGGCGTGAATGTTATGTTACTGAGTGAAAATGCAGATGAAGTGGCTCATTTGGTATGTGAAGAAGGAATTAAAATAATCACTACTGGTGCAGGAAACCCAGGAAAATATATGGAACTTTGGAAAGCCCATGGTATAACTGTTATTCCTGTGGTTCCTTCGGTTGCTTTAGCTAAGCGAATGGAACGTTATGGAGCGGATGCTCTTATTGTGGAAGGAAATGAAGCAGGAGGGCATATTGGTGAGTTAACAACGATGGCTTTAGTTCCCCAAGTAGCAGATGCCGTATCGATTCCTATTATTGCGGCCGGTGGTATAGGAGATGGACGAGGAATGGCTGCTACCTTTATGTTAGGCGCTTCGGGTATACAGATGGGAACTCGATTTTTAGTAGCAAAAGAATGTGCTATTCATTTAAAATATAAAGAAAAAGTACTTCGTGCTAAAGATATTGATACCGTTGTAACTGGTCGGCCTACCGGTCATCCTGTGCGAATTTTAAAAAATCCTTTATCTCGTAAATTGTTAAATATGGAAAAAAATCAAGAGCCTGCCAGTGCATTTGAAGAACTAGGAAAAGGTGCTCTTCGACGAGCCGTGATGGAAGGAGATATGGATAACGGTTCAATTATGGCTGGTCAGATTGCGGGATTAATTAAAAAAGAACAAACCTGCGAAGAAATTATCGAAGAAATAATGAAAGAAATGAAAATAATAATGCAAGAGGGGTGGCAAAGATGGCAAGGAAAATAGCCTTTTTATTTCCCGGACAAGGAGCTCAATATATAGGAATGGGAGAAGAGTTTTATCAGCAATACCCAAAATCAAAAGAAATTTTTCATCAAGCGTCAGAAATATTAGGTTATGATTTAGCCACTCTATGTTTTAAAGGACCCAAAAGTCAATTAGATCAAACAGAGTATACCCAACCTGCCTTACTTACTGTATCCGTAGCTATATTAGAGGTACTGAAAGGTATAGGGATTCAACCAGATGTAACAGCAGGTCTTAGTTTAGGAGAATATACAGCCTTAGTATGTAGTGGAGGATTTGATTTTTCTACTGCAGTAGCGCTCGTTCAAAAACGTGGGAAATATATGCAAGAAGCCGTTCCACAAGGAATAGGAGGAATGGCCGCTGTTTTAGGTTTAGAGGGAATGATCGTACAGGAACTTTGTCAACAAGTAAAAGATCAAGGATGGGTAGCACCAGCTAATTTTAACTGTCCTGGACAAATTGTAGTAGGTGGAGAAATAAAAGGAGTAAAAGCTCTTTGCAAAGTAGCAAAAGAAGCAGGAGCAAAAAGAACTATTCTTTTAGATGTTAGTGCTCCTTTTCATACAGCTATGTTGAAACCTGCAGCAGAACAATTAAAAAAAGAGTTAGAAAAAATAGCTATAGGTACTATTCAAATACCATATATAACAAATACGACGGGAGAATATATTACAGATGCGAGTCAAGTAAAAAGTATATTAGCTAAACAAGTAATGTCTCCTGTCCTTTGGGAAAAAAGTATACGACGTATGCTCAAAGAAGGAATCAATTGTTTTATAGAAATAGGAGCGGGAAAAGTATTAAGCCGGTTTGTTAGAAAAATAGATTCTAGTGTTCACATTTTATCCATTGAAAATTTATCCACATTAGAAAAGACAGTAGAAGCTATGGGAGGTAAGATATGCTAACGGGAAAAGTGGCTTTAGTAACAGGAGCCAGTGGAGGTATTGGAAAATCGATTGCATTAACCTTAGGAAAATCAGGAGCTTTGGTGGCAGTCAATTATTACAAAGATCAACAAGGAGCAGAATCAGTTGTTAAAGAAATTCAAGCCCAAGGAGGTCAAGCAATTGCATTACAAGGAAATATCAGTTCGTTGAAAGAAGTAACTACATTGATGAATACGATTATTGATCAATGGGGACGATTGGATATTTTAGTGAATAATGCAGGAATTACAAAAGATGCGTTATTGATTCGAATGAAGGAAGAAGATTTTAAAAAAGTACTAGATACCAATTTAACAGGAGTTTTTTATTGTATACAACAAGCAGGTAAAATTATGATGAAACAACGTTCTGGTAAGATTGTTTCTATTGCTTCTATAGTAGGTGTTACGGGGAATATAGGGCAAGCTAATTATGCAGCAGCTAAGGCAGGATTGATTGGACTTACGAAAACAGCAGCTAAAGAATTTGCCTTACGTGGAATTACCGTTAATGCAATTGCTCCTGGATTTATTGATACTGCTATGACAAAAGTATTATCGGATAAAATTAAAAAACAGCTTTTAGAATATATTCCGTTAAGACGCTTTGGAAAACCTCAAGAAGTAGCTTATTTAGTTGAGTTTTTGGTTTCTGAAAAAGCAGATTATATTACAGGTCAAGTCTTTCATGTAGATGGTGGTATGGTGATGGCATAGAAAGGAGAATTTCATTGAAAAAAAGAGTCGTTGTTACAGGAATAGGTACAATTAATCCTTTAGGAAATGATGTAATGACTTTTTGGAAAAATACAATTCAAGGAAAATGTGGAATCCAACTTTTAGAAGCCTTTGATACAACAGATTATAAAGTAAAAGTAGCAGGAGAAGTGAAAGATTTTGATCCACAACAATATATGGATCGTCGATTGGCTAGAAGAATGGATCGTTATAGTCAGCTTGCTATGGGTGCAGCAGTACAAGCGGTAGAAGATGCAGAGTTCAATATGGATAAAATAGATGCCAATCGTTTTGGTGTAGTAGTAGGATCAGGAATTGGAGGCATCGGAACGATCGAGCACGAACATAAAAGATTATTGGAAAAAGGGCCTCATCGTGTTTCACCTTTACTTATTCCTATGATTATTACGAATATGGCAGCAGGTAATATTGCTATTCGTTTCGGAGCCAAAGGAATTTGTACCAATGTGGTGACTGCTTGTGCAACGGGTACTCAGAGTATTGGAGAAGCGTATCGCATTCTTCAACATGGAGAAGCAGATATTATGATTGCAGGAGGAGCAGAGTCTTCGATTACTCCGATATCCATTGCCGGTTTTACTTCTTTAACAGCACTTAGTACCAATCCGGATCCATATACTGCCTCACGTCCTTTTGATGCCCATCGAGATGGCTTTGTCATGGGAGAAGGAGCAGGAATTTTGATACTTGAAACTTTAGAACATGCTTTCAATAGAGGAAGTAAGATCTATGGAGAAATTGTTGGATATGGGGCGACTTGTGATGCGTATCATATGACATCTCCCGCACCTAAAGGAGAGGGAGGAGCTAGATCCATGCAGTTAGCAATTGAAGAAGCAGGTATTGATATTTATGATATTTCTTATATTAATGCACATGGTACGTCGACACTTTACAATGATGAATTTGAGACTGATGCGATCAAGACCGTCTTTCAAGAACAGGCGTATAAAATTCCAATTAGCTCTACTAAATCTATGACAGGACATTTATTAGGAGCTGCTGGAGCGGTAGAATCTATTGTTTGTCTTAAAGCGTTACAAGAAAGTTTTATTCCTCCTACGATTGGATACGAAACTTTAGATCCTGCTTGTGATTTGGATTATGTTCCTAATAAAGGACGTAAGCAAGAATTATCTTATGCTTTATCGAATTCCTTGGGATTTGGAGGACATAATGGAACATTAGTCTTTAAGAAATGGATAGAATGAGGAGGAAGAATATGAATTATAAAGAGATACAATCACTAATAGAAACGGTGAGTTCTTCCCAATTACATGAAGTAGAAATAGAGTGGGAAGGTTTTCGTATTATAATGAAAAAAGAAAACTCTTTTTCAAAAAAAGAGGGATTTCAACTTATTCATAATAATCAAGATCCAGTAGTACAAAATAAAGAGAATGTAATAGATGCACCGGTAGAAACTCAACAAAATTCAGTACAATTTGAAAATACTATCCAAGAAGGTACGATTATTTCTTCTCCTATGGTAGGTACTTTTTATGGAGCTCCCGATCCTAACTCACCTCCTTTTGTTCAGGTAGGAGATCGGGTTAAAAAGGGGGATATTCTTTGTATCATAGAAGCGATGAAATTAATGAATGAAATAGATAGTGATATGGAAGGAGAAGTTGTAGAAATATTCGTAGAAAATGAACAGTTCGTAGAGTATGGTCAACCTTTATTTCGTATTTGTTCTTAAATAGTAGGAGGTAATAAGATGAATGTTCAAGAAATACAAAAAATTATTCCTCATCGCCCTCCTTTTCTTCTTGTGGATCGAATCATTTCGATAGAAGCAGGGAAAAAAGGGGTTGGATTAAAAAATCTATCCATTAATGAAGATTTTTTTCAAGGGCATTTTCCTATGGAACCGGTTATGCCAGGTGTATTAATTGTAGAAGCTTTAGCACAAGTAGGAGCTGTAGTTTTATTAAGTGTGGAGGATTTTAAGGGAAAGACCGCTTATTTTGGAGGTATGAATAAAGTTCGATTTAAGAGAAAGGTTATTCCAGGTGATCAACTTCGATTAGAAGTAGAAATTATCAAAATGCGAGGATCTATTGGTATTGGAAAAGGGATAGCTTTTGTGGAAAATGAAAAAGCAGCTGAAGCAGAAATGACCTTTGTTATCGGATAAAAAGTAGGAGGGATCCTTGTGTTTAAAAAAATTCTCATTGCAAATCGAGGCGAAATTGCTGTACGTATTATTCGAACTTGTAGAGAAATGGGTATTGAAACAGTAGCTATTTATTCAGAAGCAGATCACAATGCCCTTCATGTACAGATGGCCGATGAAGCGATTTGCGTAGGACCAGCAAAAACGATAGATAGTTATTTGAACATAGAAAATATTATCAGTGCTACTGTTTTATCAGGAGCAGAAGCAATTCATCCTGGATTTGGTTTTTTATCAGAAAATAGTAAGTTCGCTAAAATGTGCCGTGAATGTAATATTATCTTTATTGGACCCAAAGGAGAACATATGGATCAGATGGGAAATAAATCTCAAGCAAGAGAAACGATGATAAAAGCAGGGATACCTGTGGTACCAGGTTCGAATGGTGCTATTGAATCAGCAAAAGAAGGATTTCAAATAGCAAAAGAAATAGGATTTCCTGTTATGATCAAAGCTTCCTTAGGAGGCGGAGGAAAAGGGATGCGTATTGCTCAAAATGAAAAAGAATTTATGAAAGTCTTTTCTTTAGCACAAAAAGAAGCGCAAAGTTTCTTTGGAAATTCTACGATGTATGTGGAAAAGTATATTGAAAATCCACGTCATATTGAATTTCAAATTTTAGCAGATCAATACGGAAATGTCATTCATTTAGGAGAACGAGATTGTTCCATTCAACGACGACATCAAAAGGTAATGGAAGAAACCCCGAGTCCAGTGATGACATCTAATTTGCGTCAGGTTATGGGAGAAGCAGCGGTTCAAGCAGCGAAGACGATAGGTTACCAAAGCGTAGGTACGATTGAATTTTTATTGGATGCTTCCCAAAAATTTTATTTTATGGAGATGAATACAAGAATACAAGTAGAACATCCCATTACAGAGATGGTAACAGGTTTAGATTTAATTGAAGAACAAATTAAAATTGCAGCTGGTTTTCCTCTTTCTTATAAACAAAAAGATATACATTTTCATGGTCATGCTATTGAATGCCGTATTAATGCAGAAAATCCAGAAAAAAATTTTATGCCTTCTCCTGGAACAATTACAGAGCTTTATATTCCAGGAGGTTTAGGAATACGAGTAGACAGCGCTATATATCATGGTTATACAATACCACCTTATTATGACTCTATGATTGCAAAATTAATTGTTTATGCAGAAGATCGAGAAAAAGCAATTCTGCGAATGAAACGAGCGCTAGGAGAATTTATCATTCAAGGAGTTCATACGAATATTGATTTTCAATATGATATTTTACATGATATCAATTTTCAAAAAGGAGAATATGATACTGGATTTATTGAAACGAGGTGAGTTCTATGTTGGGAGGCTTTTTTAAAAAAACTAAATATATTACCATGCCTCAAAAGCCACAAATAGCTCAACCTCCCCGTGCGTCCCTGGATATGCAACAGGACATTCAACCGTGCATTCCAGATGGAATGTGGCAAAAATGTAAAAAATGTGGGCAGATTTTATATGCTAACGATTTAAAAGAACAATATCAAGTTTGTCCAGATTGTGGATATCATTTTCGTTTATCAGCTCCCGAACGAATTCAACAAATGATAGATCCAAATACTTTTGAGTCTTGGGGTGAAGATATTCTTTTTAAAAATCCTTTAGAAGATAAAGAATATGAAAAAAAGGTAAAAAAGCTTCAAGAAAATACAGAGTTAAAAGAAGCTATTTTGATAGGGAAAGGACAGATAGAGGGATATAAAACTGTTTTTGGAGTGATGGATAGCCGATTTTTGATGGGGAGTATGGGAACCGTAGTAGGTGAAAAATTGACTCAAGCAATAGAGGAAGGGACTAAACAGAAACTTCCTATTATTTTATTTACCGCATCAGGAGGAGCAAGGATGCAAGAAGGAATTTTTTCCTTAATGCAAATGGCTAAAACTTCTGCTGCTTTGGCAAAACATCAGGAAGAAGGTCTTCTTTCTATCATTGTATTAACCGATCCAACAACAGGAGGGGTTACTGCTAGTTTTGCTATGTTAGGTGATATTATTTTAGCTGAACCAGAAGCATTGATTGGTTTTGCAGGTCCTAGAGTCATTCGTCAAACCATTGGTCAACAATTACCCGATGGATTTCAAACGGCTGAATGCCTACTTCAACATGGATTTGTAGATCAGATTGTACCACGAAAAGAAATGAAAAAAATGATCACAAAGATATTAGCACTTCATCAGGAGGTGCATGTATGAGTATATCCGAATTTCAAATTCAGATTCAAGAAATGAAAAAAAATATAGAAGAACTTCGGTTATTTTCAAAACAACAAGATGTAGACTTATCAATAGAATTAGCTAAAATGGAAAAAAAGTTAAAAGAATTAAAAGAACAAGCCTATAATCAATTAACCGCATGGGAAAAAGTGAATTTAGCTCGAAAGATGGAGCGACCTACAGCTTTCGATTATATAACCTATATTTTCAATGATTTTATAGAACTTCATGGTGACCGATTTTTTGGGGATGATCCGGCTATAGTAGGTGGATTAGCATGGCTAGAAGAAATACCTATTACGGTTATTGGTCAACAAAAAGGAAGAGATACAAAGGAAAATATTCAACGTAATTTTGGAATGCCTCATCCTGAAGGATATCGGAAAGCTTTACGTCTTATGAAACAGGCAGAAAAATTTCATCGACCTATTATCTGTTTTATAGATACTCCAGGAGCATTTTGTGGAATTGGTGCAGAAGAACGAGGACAAGGAGAAGCTATTGCTAGAAATTTATTAGAAATGTCTAGGCTTAAAACTCCTATTATCTCCATTATTATTGGTGAAGGAGGAAGTGGAGGTGCTTTGGCACTGGGAGTAGCGGATCAAGTCTGGATGTTAGAACATAGTGTTTATTCCATATTATCTCCTGAAGGATATGC
>JAAYSE010000136.1 GCA_012524135.1 Candidatus Epulonipiscium sp.
ATACAGGTAGAATCGTTGCTGTTATTGGCTTAACCATTGAATCTATTGGTCCTATAGCCAAAGTGGGTGATCTATGTAGAATTTATTCTTTACAAACTCAAGAAGAAATTTATGCTCAAGTTGTAGGATTTAAGGAACATCGTATGTTACTTATGCCTTTAGGAAATATGGAAGGCGTTGGTCCTGGTAGTATTGTTGAAAATACAGGATCTCAATTAATGGTTCCGGTAGGTAAAGAGTTACTAGGTCGAGTCATAGATGGGTTAGGAAATCCTATAGATGACAAGGGTCCTATTTGTGTAACACAGCAATATCCATTAGAAAATGAACCACCAGATCCTTTAGTACGTAATCGTATTCAAGATAAACTTACTTTAGGCGTTAAAGCGATTGATGGACTTTTAACGGTAGGTAAAGGGCAAAGGATGGGAATTTTTGCAGGAAGTGGTGTCGGTAAAAGTACTCTATTAGGTATGATGGCACGTAATACCCAAGCAGATATTAATGTTATTGGACTTATTGGGGAACGTGGAAGAGAAGTACGTGAGTTTCTAGAAAAAGATTTAGGAGAAGAAGGATTAAAGCGTTCTGTGATTATAGTGGCTACTTCAGATCAACCAGCTTTGATCCGTTTAACAGCTGCTCAAACAACAACAGCTATTGCTGAATATTTTAGAGATCAAGGAAAAGATGTATTACTGATGATGGATTCCTTAACTCGATTTGCAATGGCACAAAGAGAAATTGGCTTAGCTATAGGGGAACCGCCCGTAAGTCGTGGTTATACTCCTTCTGTTTTTGCCGTGATGCCTAAACTTCTTGAACGAGCTGGAAATGCAGGAACAGGATCTATTACGGGATTATATACAGTTTTAGTAGATGGAGATGATATGAATGAGCCTGTAGCAGATACCGCAAGAGGGATTTTAGATGGTCATATTGTTCTTTCTAGAAAATTAGCCAATAAAAATCATTATCCTGCTATTTCTATATTGGAAAGTGTTTCACGGGTGATGGGAGATGTTATTGATTCACAACAAGCAAAAAATGCTTTTTTACTAAAAAAAATATTGGCTGTTTATACAGAAGCAGAAGATCTTATTAACATTGGAGCGTATACAGCTGGAAGCAACCCTGAAATAGATGAGGCTATTGAAAAAATACCTAAGATTAATCAATTTTTAACTCAACAAACGTTGGATCGAATTCAATTTGAAGATGTAATTCAAGAATTAGAACAAATTATATCTTCTTAATGTAGAAAAATTTCTAATTTAAACTTTAATCAAAGAGTAATAGAAAGGAAAGTACAAGTTTGGAGGATGGGATATGAAGTTTTCATTTTCGTTAGAAAGCTTACTCCAATTACGAACTCAATTAGAAGAACAAAAGCAATTAGAATATCAACAAGTAGTACAAGAATGGCAACAGGCACAAGAGCAAAAACAACAATGGATACGTAAACAACAAAAAGGATTTAAAAAATGGCGTCAACAAACGAAAAGTAAAAGTACGATTGCTCAATGGAAGAAATATAATTTTTATTTTCAAAGGTTACATCAAGAAATTCAAAAAACTACTCAATTTTGTATCCAATTAGAACAAAAAGTAGAAATTAAACGTGCAGAACTTTTAGAAGCCGTAAAACAACGAAAGATGATTGAAACTTTAAAGGAAAAGGCCTTTGAAGATTTTAAAAAAGAAGAACAGCGAAAAGAACAACAAATGGTTGATGAACTTGTAACTTCAAGATACTATCATCATCCATCTTGATGAGGTGATTTAATGCCGAAAGAAAGTAATGAAACAGATATACAGGATGTAGAAGAATTAGAAGTTCATAAAAAGAAAAAAAGAAAATGGATTTTTATCTTAGTTTTAGTTTTTGTAGGTCTGTTACTTTTTTTAACGATGTACTTTGATATTGCCCATATAAGAAGCAAGCATTTGTCAAAAATGTTACAAAAAGTTCCTATTGTGAAAAATATAGTATCTTCATCCAATGTAGAAGATAGTCCATCGGAAGAAAACTTAGAAATGGAACAGTTGAAACAACAATTAGAAGAAGTACAAAATCAATATAAAAACTTACTTCAACAAAAAGAAGAACAAGATATTGCATTAGAAAGATTGAAAGAAATTGAAGAACAACAGTTAGAATTTCAACAGCGGAAAAAAGAATTTGAAGAACTTATTATCAATCAAAAAACTTTTGATGCAGAAGCATATGAAAAATTTTATAGAACTTTAGATCCAGAAACAGCAGAAAATATATATCGTGTTGCTATAGATCAGATGCAGTTAAATAAAGAAATTAAAAAGTATGTAGAAACCTATGAAGAAATGGATGAATCAGCAGTAGCTGCTATCTTTGAAGAAATGTCTACAACGGATATGGAACTTGTGGTATTAATTCTTCAAAATATAGAGGTAGAACAAAGAGCTCGTATTTTAGGAGAAATGGATCCTAAAATAGCAGCTACAATTACGAAACAGATGGCCCCTATGGCATCATAGTCTATTTAAATACAAGTGAGTAATCTTATTTTTCTATAGATCATGAAATAAAGAAAGGAGGCAAAATATGAATGTATCAATGCAAGAATTAGATTTTTTGTCATCACCAATCAAGGAAAGTACAGTACAAAATAAGACGTTGATTTCAAATAAACAAAATTTTGATGCTATATTACAAAAAGCAACCGCGGAGAAACCTATTACAAAAGAGTCGAATTCAAAGAAAATAGCTTCTTCATTAAAAACGAATCAAAATGATGAAGTACAGAATAAAAGTAGAATAAAAAACAAAACAAAAAATTTAGAAGAGGATGTAACCCCCAAAAAAGGTATGGTTAAAGAGATACCTAAAACTGAAAAATTAGAACAGCTAGAAAAATTATTAGGCTGTACTTTAGAGGAGTGGGTAGAACAAAGAGGGTTGACGATAGGAGA
>JAAYSE010000137.1 GCA_012524135.1 Candidatus Epulonipiscium sp.
ATGTAAAATGATTATTCACATCTTTATTTGAAAAAAATGTTGACAACTCTGTGGATAGTGTGGATAACTATTGCCCAAGTAGCTCTTCACCAATCATAGATACGTCTCCAGCACCCATAGTTATCAACAGGTCACCGGGGATACAATTTTCAAGCAAAAAACATTCAATTTCCTCGAAAGTAGGAAAATAATAAACCTCTGTGCCATTTTTTTGAAGTTCATTATAAAGATCTTTCGAGTGAATATCGCCAGGATTTTTTTCACGAGCGGCATAAATATCAGTTAAAACGACTTTATCTGCTGCTTGGAGAGCGAAAGCAAATTCTTTTAAAAAGGCTCTGGTTCGTGTATAAGTATGAGGTTGAAATACACACCATAAATTTTTATGGGGATATTTTTTAGCTACATTTAAAGTAGCTTTCACTTCTGTAGGATGATGAGCATAGTCATCAATAATAGTAATACCTTTTAAGTCTCCTTTGTATTCAAAACGTTTATGAGTTCCCTTGTATTGTGATAAACCTTGAATGATTGCGTTCATAGAAAGGCCTAAGGAATAAGCGGTAACACAAGCACCTAAAGCATTATAAATATTATGAGTACCTGGGACTTGAAGATGAATAGTTCCCATGTTTTGTTTTCCACAGAAAATATCAAAGGAGCTGAATGCTTTATCGTTATAAGTGATATTAGCAGGATGCCAAAGGGATTTTTCAGGATCTAATCCAAAGGTAATAGTAGTACAAGATAAGTCTTTTATTACTTCATCTACCTTTTCAATATCACCATTAATAATAACGATACCTTCTTGAGGTACTTTTTTAGCAAAGCTTTTGAAGGATTGACGAATATGTTGAATATTTTTAAAATAATCTAAGTGGTCGGCTTCAATATTTAAAATAAGAGCTACAGAAGGAGAAAATTTTAAAAAACTATCGCAATATTCACAGGCTTCTGTAATAAAATAAGGGGATTTTCCTAGATGAAGATTACCACCAATAGCATCTAACATACCACCTACTGTAATAGTAGGATCTTTTTTGGCATAAAGAAAAATTTGAGCTAACATGGAGGTTGTTGTTGTTTTTCCATGAGTACCAGCTACAGCAATAGAATGACCATAGTTTTTCATAATTTCACCGAGAAGTTGGGCACGATCTATAGTAGGAATTTTTTTTTGTTGAGCCATTACTCGTTCTTCGTTGTCTTCTTTAATGGCTGCAGTATAGACAACTAAATCTGTATTAGTAGGAACATTAGAAGTTCGGTGACCAATCGATACGGGAATTCCTAAGTTTTGTAAATGAGTAGTGATAGCAGAAGATTTCATATCAGAACCGGAAATATGAAATCCTTGTTGAAGTAATATTTCTGCTAATCCACTCATGCTAATGCCACCAATTCCTATAAAGTGAATATGTTGATTTGTATCTTTAAAATTAATATAATTCATAAGGCACCTCAAATCTTTATCATTTTAGTATATGATTTTTTAAAAAATATATTCATGTTAAAAGATGGATCGAATATGAAATAGTTATTCAATCTTAATATAATTATAGACTAAAAGGTAAAAAAATGAAACAGGGATCTTTTACAATATCCGAATATTTTTCCTATAAATACTTATAATATTCGATCAGATATTGTATAATAAAGATATGGAAGCGGGAAGAAAGGAGTATTATCATGAGTCGAATTCATAAAAATGAACGTATAGGTGCGATTATTCATATATTAACTGAACATCCTAAGAAGATGTTTACTTTAAATTATTTTGGTGAATTGTTTGGATGTGCTAAATCAACATTAAGTGAAGATTTAGATGCAGTACGAAATATTTTTCAACGTTTTGATCTAGGGGTAGTAGAGACGATAGCAGGTGCGGCAGGGGGAGTTTTTTATATTCCTACAGTAATACAAAAAGAAATTCAAGATTTTTCTCAAGTATTGTGTGAGAAAATTAATCAAAAAGAACGTATTATTCCTGGAGGATATATTTATACGAATGATTTATTGTATGATCCTGAAATTGCTTATCAAATAGGAAAAATGATGGCAATGCCTTTTCATGAAGAGACGATTGATTATGTGGTGACAATTGAAACAAAAGGAATTCCTGTTGCTTTTATGGTGGCACGAGTATTGAATAAACCTATGATTGTAGTTCGAAAATCTTCACGTTTAACAGAAGGGACAGCTATTCATATGAATTATATTACGGGTTCTACAAAAAGGATTCAAACGATGTCTTTAGCAAAGCGTGCGATTGGAAAGGGTTCAAAAATTTTATTTATTGATGATTTTATGAAGGCGGGAGGAACGGCAAAGGGAATTGAAGATTTAATGAAGGAGTTTGAATCAGAGGTAATAGGAACAGGAGTACTTATGGCAACTGCTGAGCCTCAAAAGAAATTAGTAAACAATTATCACACTCTTTTAGTATTAGAAAAAGTAGATGAAGAAACAGGTCAAATTGATATTCGACCTGTATCGTTATAAAATTTCAGAAGCAAATCCAGCGTGTTTTTAAAAACAATGTATTGAAATCCCTAACAACATTATTTTAGTTGCTAGGGGTTTTTTATTTTTTTCTATAAAAGTACGAATAGATAATAATCTTTAAAAGTCTGTCATAAAAAAAAGAAGTTAGTATATAATATTTTGTGTGGGGAAAAAGAGAAAGTTACAATTATGGGATATAATTCCTTGAAGGTTTAAAATAGAAGGTGGAAAGGAAGAAATAAGTATGGCAAAGAAAGAAATGATTTCTATGTTGCTTGCAGGAGGACAAGGAAGTCGGTTAGGAATTTTAACAAAAGATCTTGCGAAACCTGCTATTATGTTTGGGGGCAAATATCGTATTATTGATTTTACGCTGAGTAATTGTATTAATTCTGGAGTGGATACCGTTGGAGTATTGACACAATATCAACCACTTCGGTTAAATCAACATATTGGAATAGGGATTCCTTGGGACTTAGATAGAAATAATGGTGGAGTGACTATTTTATCTCCTCATGTGAAAGGAGAACAGGGAGAGTGGTATTCGGGGACTGCGAATGCGGTTTATCAAAATATTCATTTTATTGAGGAATATAATCCAGATTATGTATTGATTTTATCCGGAGATCATATTTATAAGATGGATTATGGAAAAATGTTAGATTTTCACAAGAAAACTCAAAGTCAAGGTACGATTGCTGTTTTAGAAGTGCCTATAGAAGAAGCAAATCGATTTGGTATTATGAATACAGATGAAGAAGATCGAATTATTGCATTTGAAGAAAAACCAGAGAATCCAAAAAGTAATTTAGCATCCATGGGTATTTATATTTTCAATTGGGATGTTTTGAAAAAAGCATTGTATGAGGATCAGAAGCTTCATGATAATAGTGATTTTGGAAAGCATATTATTCCTTATTTATTAGAAAAAAAAGTTCATTTATCTGCTTATCGATTTCAAGGATATTGGAAGGATGTGGGTACTATTCAATCCTATTGGGAAGCGAATATGGAGTTAACAGATATAGTACCTGAATTTAACTTACATGAAGAATTTTGGAAAATATATACGTATTCACAGTATCAATCCCCTCAATATATTGGAGAAGAAGGAGAGGTTCAATCGAGTATTTTAGCTGAAGGATGTGAAATATATGGGAAGGTATATCATTCTGTTATTGGACCTGGAGTGATAGTAGGTCAGGGGACGGTAATTCGTGATTCTATTCTTTTAGGAAATGTAGGGATTAGTGAAAATTGTGTTATTGAAAAATGCATTCTTGCAGAAGAAGTAAAAATAGGTTCAGGTGTACATATGGGGATGGGTGATTGTATTCCAAACCAATTTCAACCTGAGCTTTATTATACTGGAATTACAGTGGTTGGGGATGAGAGTAAAATTCCTGATAGGGTAAGAATAGGGAAAAATTGTGTGATTGATGGAATTACTCAGTTATCTGATTATTCTCAAGGCATATTATATAGTGGTCAAACTTTAATGATGAAAGGGAGTTTAGTATGAAAGCGATAGGAATTATTTTGACAGATGGTAAAAATGAACAATTAGGAGATTTAGCAATGAATCGAGCAGTTGCTTCTATGCCTATTGCTAGTAGTTATAGAGCGATTGATTTTGCTATGAGTAATATGGCTAATTCAGGTATCCAAAAAGTAGGTGTGATTACACAATATAATTCTCGTTCACTTATTGATCATCTTTCTTCTGCTAAGTGGTGGGATTTAGGAAGAAAGCATGGAGGGCTTTTTATCTTTAGTCCTTATTTAACTCAAGATAATTTTTTTTGGTATCGGGGAACCGCGGATGCTTTATATCAGAATATTTCATTTTTAAGAAGAAGTAATGAACCCTATGTAGTTATTGCACCGGGTGAGCAAATTTGTAAAATTGATTATAAAAAAATTTTGAATTATCATGTGGAACAAAAAGCAGATATTACTTTGGTTTGTAAATCTTTAAAAGAAGAAGAGTGTAAAAAAATGTGTAGTGATTATACAGTAGTACAAGTTGATGAAAATCAGCGAATTATTCATTTAGAAGACAAACCATTAGAGCCTTTAAGTACTATTATTTTTATGGATATTTATATTATTCAACGAACTTTGTTAATTAAGTTGTTAGAAAAAGTTTGTCATGAAGAACAGTTCGATTTAGTAAATGATTTATTGATTCGATATCGTAAAAAACTAAATATTAAAGCATATTTTTTTCAGGAGTATTGGAAAAACATACGAAATATAAAAGATTATTATGATATCAATATGGATTTTTTAAATCAAAAAATTCGCAATGTATTTTTAAAAAAAGCCCCTTATATTTTGACGAAGGTTAAAGATGAGGCACCTGCTAAATATAATAGGTATGCAAAGGTAAAAAATAGCCTTATTGGAGATGGGTGTATTATTAATGGTGATGTGGATACATCTATTCTTTTTAGACGTGTATATATAGGTGATCAAACTCAGATACAAGGTGTTTTTATTTTAGAAGGTTCGTATATTGGAAATAATTGCATCGTACAGCATGCAATTATTGATGAGGAAGTGGTTGTTTCAGATGGAAAAAAAATCATTGGAAAACCAGAAGATCCTATTATTGTGAGAAAAGGGACAGTTATCTGAAAAAATGGGTTGATATTTGGATAAATATGTTATATAATTGTCTTAATTGTTTATATAGATATCCAATTTCGTAAATTTAAATATTTTTTAGTACATATAGGTACTTATGAAAATGAGAAAAGGGACTGGGATACTTATATAACCAAGTAAAACTTATTTTGGGTGGAGTTTTAATACATTATTTGTGGTAATATTAAGTTGATATTCTTGTGATTTTTTTATCATATAGGATATAAAATAATAAGTATACTAGAAAAGCATTATGCTTTTTTGGTATAATAAAGAGGATCTAGGGGGGGTTTTCTCTCATTAGGCCACAACATGTTACAGAAAGGGGTATTACAGATGGAAATTACAGATGTAAGAGTCAGAAAGGTAAACAAAGAAGGAAAAATGAAAGCCGTTGTATCAGTTACTTTTGATAATGAATTTGTTGTTCATGATATCAAAGTAATTGAAGGAGAAAAAGGTTTGTTTATTGCTATGCCTAGTAGAAAAACATTAGATGGAGAGTATCGAGATATTGCTCATCCTATTAATACAGCTACTAGGGAGAAGATACAACAAGCAGTATTAGAAAAGTATGAATTGGTTCTTGTGGCAGAAGAAAATGTGCATGAAGAAGTTGCAGCTGATTTAGAAGATGTAGATGCATAGATGTTATTATAAAGGCACTTCCTTGGAAGTGCCTTTATGTCGTAAGGAAGAATAAGTAGGAAGAGAGGCGTAACCAAATGACAGAAGAACGGGAACAAATCAAAGACAAGGATTGGATTAAAAAAGAAATTTTTAGCTGGATCAAAACAATTGTAGTTGCATTTTTAATTGCTTTTTTTGTGAATCATTATTTGATCGTAAATGCTCAAGTTCCTACTGGATCCATGGAACCAACAATCATGCCTAAGGATCGTATTATGGCGAATCGCTGGTCTTATTTTAAGAAAACACCTCAAAGAGGGGATGTAGTTGTATTTCCTTATCCAGATCAACCAGAGATTTTATATGTTAAGCGAATTATTGGTCTTCCAGGTGATACCGTTATGATAGAAGATGGGAAGGTTTTCGTTAATGATTCCGATATTCCTTTACCAGAACCCTATCTTAATGAAACGATGAGGGGAAGTTTTGGACCTTATAAAATACCGGCAGGTTCTTATTTTATGTTAGGGGATAATCGCAATAATTCTAAGGATTCTCGTTATTGGAATAATCCTTTTGTAAAAGAAGAGGATATTGTTGGAAAGGTATTTTTAAAATATTTTCCTAAGATGAAATGGATGGGAAAGACCATTACATATACAATAGACTAAGGAGTGGACAAATTGCAAGGAATCATATGGATTGATCAAGAGGTTTCTTTTTATCCTATGGGTCAGACTACACTTATTGATAGTATGGTACAAACGCTTAAAAGGGCAGGATTTACCAAATTATGGGTTAGAACATCAAGGGAATTAGCAAATCGATGGCAAAAAGAAAATAGTATGGATTTTTTTCATGAAATTAGTGAAGAAGAATCGCTTTGGATTTTCCCAGGGAATCTTCTTTTATTAAATGAGAAGAAGATCAAAGAAATTAAAATATTGCATGAGCAATGTACAGAAGTTGGGACCTGTTATTGGATTTCTCCCCAATATACTATTTTTAATTTACTAGAAAACAAAAGTAAAAAGGCTTTTTTTTCTTTGTTACAAGTAGCACAACAGACAAGTGAAAATTTTTATTCATTAGTAAAAGAAGCTATTTTTAGAGAGAATTTACATCAAGTTCAATATAAAGAAGAATTTTTTGTCATTGATTCTCCGATAGCTCTTGCTAAAGGATTTAAAATTTTACGTTTTCGGGTCAATCAAAAGCATATGGAAAAAGGTGTTGTTTTACTCGATCCTGATCAGACCTATATTGATCAAGAAGTGGAAATAGGGGTAGGAACCATTGTTTATCCTGGAACATTTTTGCAGGGGAAAACTCAAATAGGAGAAAATTGTATTATTGGTCCTCATACTCGTATTGTAAATAGTAAATTAGACTCAAATATTTCTATTGAATATAGTGTGATTTTAAATAGTACTATTGGGAAAGCTAGTACTATAGGTCCATTTGCCTATATTCGTCCTCATTCTCATATTGGATCCAATGTTAAAATTGGTGATTTTGTAGAAGTTAAAAATGCAACGATTGCTGATAATACGAAAGCCTCTCATCTAACTTATGTGGGAGATGCTGATGTGGGCAGAAATGTAAATTTTGGTTGTGGAGTTATTACAGTTAATTATGATGGAGATAAAAAATATCGTACTATTATTGAGGATAATGCTTTTATTGGTTGTAATAGTAATTTAGTAGCTCCTGTAACAATACGAGAGGGTAGTTTTATTGCAGCAGGGTCTACAATTACTAAGGAAGTACCGGAAGGAGCTTTAGCTATTGCTAGGATGCGTCAAGAAAATAAAGAAGGTTGGAGACGAAAAAATAAAAAAAAATAGAAAGTCCTTTGTGATTCGACAAAAAATGTGTTATAATGGTGCAGAAAAAATTGGGATGAAAAACATGAAGGAGGCTTTTTTGGAATGAACGGTGGTACATGCGGTATAAAAATTTTTACATGTAATGCTCATCCAGTTTTAGCAAAATCTATTGCAAAGGAATTAGGACTTCCTCTAGGAGATTCAGAAGTGGGATCTTTTAGCGATGGTGAGATTTCAGTTAGAATTAATGAAACGGTACGTGGAGAAGATGTTTATATTATTCAACCTACTTCTCAACCAGGTAATGATCATTTAATGGAACTTTTGATTATGATTGATGCGATGCGTAGAGCATCAGCAGGTCGAATTACAGCAGTTATTCCTTATTATGGATATGCACGACAAGATCGTAAGACAAGAGCTAGAGATCCTATCAGTGCTAAGTTAGTAGCAGATTTACTACAAACAGCAGGTGCAGATAGAGGATTAACGATGGATTTACATTGTTCACAAATTCAAGGATTTTTTGATATTCCTGTGGATCATTTAGTAGGTATCCCTTTACTTACAAAATATTATGGTGAAAAATTAAAAGAAGATATTATTAATGAGAATGTAGTAGCTGTATCTCCAGATTTAGGTAGTGTTGGACGTACGAGAGCGTTTGCAGAGAAATTGGAAATGCCTTTAGCGATTATTGATAAACGAAGACCAAGGGCGAATGTTTCAGAAGTGATGAATATTATAGGAGAAATTGAAGGAAAAAAGGTAGTTTTAGTAGATGATATGATTGATACAGCAGGTACTATATGTAATGCTGCTCAAGCATTAAAAGAGAGAGGAGCGACAGAAGTATTAGCATGTTGTACTCATCCAGTATTATCAGGTCCTGCTATTAGTCGGATTGATGAATCGGTGATTTCAGAGTTAGTTGTTTTAGATACTATTAACTTACCACCTGAAAAACAATTATCCAAAATAAAACAAATTTCTGTAGCACCTATTTTTGCAAATGCTATTGAAAGAATTCATACAGATAAGCCTGTTTCATATTTGTTTGAATAAAGTAGGAGAAAAGAATCATAAAATAATAAAAAGGCCCTAGTGAGTGTACACTAGGGCTATAGCCGTTTATTTGATAAGGATAGGAAAGAGAGGAAGTATATTATGTATGCCATTGTTGGTTTAGGGAATCCTGGAATAGAATATGGAGCAACTCGGCATAATGTAGGTTTTGAGGTTATTGAAAGATTGGCGTATGATCATGGAATCTCTATGACAAAGCGGAAACACAAAGCTTTAGTAGGAGAAGGGATCATTGGACGAGAAAAGGTTATACTTGTACAGCCTCAAACGTATATGAATGGTAGTGGAGAAAGTGTACAAGAAATTATTAATTGGTACAAAATACCATTTGAGAAGTTGATTGTCATTTATGATGACATTAGTTTAGAGGTAGGAGATTTAAGGATTCGAATGAAGGGAAGTGCAGGAGGGCATAATGGTATGAAAAATATTATTGCTCATGTAGGTACACAAGAATTTCCTAGGATTCGAATTGGTATAGGAGCAAAACCGCCAGGTTGGGATTTAGCTGATTATGTTTTAGGACGTTTTTCTAAAGAGGAAATAAAAAAGATTGTTCCTGCTATTGTTCTAGCTAGTGAAGCCGTTGAAAAAATTATTTGTGACGATTTACAATCTGCGATGAATTGTTATAATCAAAGAAGGAAGGGACCAGCCATTGAATAATTTTTTACAGCCTTTATATGAGCTAGAATCATTTCAACAAGTGAATGAAATGATTGTGAAAAAAAACACTCCTATTCTTTGTACAGGAGTTTTAGAATCTCAAAAATGCCATTGGATTTCTGGTGTTGTAGAAAGACAAAAAAGGCCCGCTATTATTGTTACTTATAGTGAATTACGATGTAGGGAGATCTATGAGGATTTATCTTTTTTTATGAAAGATGAATTATTACTTTATCCTGCGAAAGATCTTCTTTTTTATCATGCAGATGTTCATAGTCATGATATTATTCAACAACGATTACAGTTATTAGAAAAGTTAATTTTAAAAAAAGCATCTATTGTTATTGTATCGGTAGAAGGCTTATTAGATAAATTAATTCCAAAGGAAATAATAGAACAATGGATTTTTCGAAGTATGGTTGGAGATGTTTGGAAACGAGAGAAAGTTATTCAACAATGGGTAACGATGGGATATGAACGAGTAGAACAGGTAGAGACAAGGGGACAATTTGCCATTCGTGGAGGAATTATTGATATTTATCCTATGACGGGAGAATATGCCTATCGTTTAGAATTATGGGATGAAGAAGTGGATTCTATACGTATTATGAATCCAACAACTCAACGTTCTGGAGAAAAAGTTCAAGAAATTCAAATTTTTCCTGCCAGAGAACAATTTGTAGAAAAAGAAGAACTGAAAAAAAATTCAGGAAACCTTTTACAATATGTAGGGGAAAATGCACTTTTATTTCTAGATGAACCTGTTCGTATTGAAGAAAAATGTCAAAGAACATTAGAAGAATTTGAAGAAAGTTTAAAAAGTCGATTGGAGAAAGAAGAAAATATTCCTAATCCATGGGATATGATTTATCGATATGAAGAACTTTTGCAATTTTGGGACTTGTATCCTCAAATTCTTTTAAGTACGTTACCTCAATCGATGAAATCTTTTGATATTCAGTATAGCACTCATGTTAAAATTCAATCAATTCAACCTTTTCATCAGAAAATGGACGTATTAGAGAAAGATTTACAGCAATGGATAAAGAATAAAGTTCGTATTGTTATTTTAGTCAGTACTCGTAATCGAGGGAGACAATTAGAATCAGAGTTAAAAGATCGAAATCTTCCAGCTGTTTTTCACAGCAAATGGGATCATTCTTTTTCAGATCAACAAATTACAATTACTCTTGGAGGACTTCATAAAGGATTTAATTATATTGATATAGGTTTTGTTATTGTTTCAGAAAAAGATGTTTTTGGAGAACGACGAAAGAAAAAACGGGCTAGGTTTAAAGATAAAGGAAGAAAAATTCAAAGTTTTACGGATTTAAAAGTAGGGGATTATATTGTCCATGAAAATCATGGGATAGGAGTATATCAAGGTATTGAAACAATGCAAATGGACAATATAGGAAAAGACTACTTAAAAATCCAATATAGAGATGGTGGAATTTTGTATGTTCCTACGAATCAATTAGATATGGTGCAAAAGTATATTGGTTCTGAAGGGAAAGTACCGAAAATTCATAAATTAGGAGGTACAGAATGGACGAAAACGAAGACAAGAGCTAAGAAAGCGGTTGTTGATTTAGCGAAAGATTTGGTAGCTTTATATGCTCAAAGACAAAAAGCAGTGGGATATGCTTTTTCTAAAGATACCGTTTGGCAAAATGAGTTTGAAGAAATGTTTCCTTATGAGGAGACAGAGGATCAGCTTATTGCAATAGAAGAAACGAAAAAAGATATGGAGAGTAGTAAAGTAATGGATCGTCTTCTGTGTGGAGATGTAGGATATGGGAAAACAGAAGTAGCGATTCGAGCCGCTTTTAAAGCTGTTCAAGATGGAAAACAAGTGGCCTATCTTGTACCGACAACTTTATTAGCCCAACAACATTATCAAACTTTTCAACAGAGAATGCAAGATTATCCCATTTCAGTACATTTATTATCTCGTTTTCGTACACCATCACAACAGAAAAAAACCATTGAAGACTTAAAAAAAGGGTTAGGAGATATTGTAATTGGTACACATCGATTGCTTTCTAAGGATGTAGTTTTTAAAGATTTGGGACTTTTAATTATTGATGAAGAACAACGTTTTGGTGTGGCTCATAAAGAAAAGATTAAACAATTAAAACAAAATGTAGATGTTCTTACATTAACAGCAACTCCGATTCCTCGAACTTTACATATGAGTTTAATTGGTATTCGAGATATGAGTGTATTAGAAGAACCACCAGAAGAAAGACATCCTGTACAAACGTATGTAATGGAATATCGAATCGATTTTATAAAGGATGCCATTGAAAGAGAATTAAGTCGAGGAGGACAGGTATATTATCTTCATAATCGGGTAAAGAATATTGAAAAAGTGACGTTTGAATTACAACGACTTTTACCGGATGCTACAGTTGCGTATGCTCATGGACAAATGAGTGAACGAGAGTTAGAAGATATTATGTTAGATTTTATTCATGGAGAAATAGATGTTCTTGTTTGTACTACCATTATTGAAACAGGTTTAGATATTTCCAATGTAAATACTATTATTATTCAAGATGCAGATCATATGGGATTATCCCAATTATATCAATTAAGAGGTCGAGTAGGACGCTCGAATCGTATTGCTTATGCCTATTTAATGTATCAAAAAGATAAAATTCTTCGTGAAAGTGCAGAAAAAAGATTGCATGCTATTAAGGAGTTTACAGAGTTTGGTTCTGGGTTTAAAATTGCTATGCGTGATTTAGAAATTAGAGGTGCAGGAAATTTATTAGGAGCAGAGCAACATGGGCATATGGAAGCGATTGGATATGATATGTATTCAAAATTATTAAAGGAAGCAGTTACAAATTTACAAAAAGAAGATAGTCAGGAATCTTTTGAGACAACTGTAGATCTTGATATCACAGCGTATATTCCAGAATCTTATATTCGTAGTGAAGAACAAAAATTAGAAATGTATAAAAAGATAGCAACAATTCAATCGCAAGAAGATTTTTATGATGTGCAAGAAGAATTAGAGGATCGATATGGTGATTTGCCTAATAGTACAGTATATCTTTTGGATATTGCTTTATTAAAAGCGATGGCTCATGATTTGGGAATAATATCGATTACACAAAAAAAGGATAATATCATTATTACCTTTAAGCAGAATGCGAAAGTGAATCCTGTTAAGATACCAAAACTGATTCAGCATCATCACAATCGATTATTATTTACAGCTGCTATCGAACCTTATTTTACTTATCGATTACTTCGTAAACAACAAAAGGAAATTATCAGACAGATTAAGAATATATTACAAGAGCTAAAAGATTTGAAGTTAGAATAAAAGTATTTTATAATAGAAGAAATGCCTAATTATTAAGGAGAGGTTATAGTGAAGAAAAAGAACAATATAAAGAAATTTTTAAGTACTGTGTTATTGAGTTTATTTGTGATTGGATTAGTGGGTTGTAAAAAATCGGAATCACAAACTCTTATGAAAATAAATGGAGATTCTGTTAGTCTAAGTGAAGTCAAATTCTATTTAGCCCAAGTCCAAAGTGATTTTGAAAGACAAGGTGGATCAGATATATGGGAAACCGATTTTGGAGGACAAACTGCAGAAGAAGTAGCAAAAGAAAGAACCTTAGATTCCCTTATTTGGTTAAAAATTTTAAAAAATAAAGCAGCAGAGATGGGCTTAACTCTTACTACAGAAGAAGAAGAGTTGATTAAAAATCAATCTGAACAAATATTTACACAAATGGATCAAGAAACAATTCAACAATTGGGCTTAACAAAACCAATGTTAGAAAATATGTTTAAAGAAAGTATGTTATCTGAACGAGTGTATCTTGAAGTAACCAAAGATTTTGAACCAGAAGAAACAGAATCGGAAGAATTTTATCAAAGTTTTTATGGAGAAGATCCTGATCCTTTACGCAAAGTAAGAGTACGACATATTTTATTGCAAACTCATGAATTAGATGAAAATTATAATTTAATTCCTCTATCGGAAGAAAAACAAGAAAAAGCGAAAGAAAAAGCAGAAGAAGTCTTAAAAAAGGCGAAATCAGGAGAGGATTTTGTAAAATTAGTAGAAGAATATTCAGAAGATCCAGGTTCAAAGGATACAGGTGGAGAATATACGTTTACGAAATATGATTCTTTCGAACCTGCTTTTGTAGAAGCAGCATTTGCATTACAACCGGGAGGTATTAGTGAATTAGTTCCTACTTCTTATGGATATCATATTATTAAACTAGAAGAACAAATTGAACCAACAAAAGAAGAAATAGATCAAAATAAAGAACAAATTAAAGAATATTATAAAGAAATGAAAAAGCAAGAAGTTTTTCAAGGACAGTATGAAGAATGGAAAAAGCAAGCAGATATTGAATTGGATGAAAAGCTTTGGGGACAAGTTCATATAGGAAAATAAAAAAAAGGATAAGTTCAACGTTTATCGTTGAGTTATCCTTTTTTTACGAAAACAAATGCATAAAATAACCAAAATAACCTCATACTAGTAATGACTTATTATAGCAACATACAGAAGGAGGAATTTCATTGAAAGCGACAGGTATTGTAAGAAGAATTGATGATTTAGGACGAGTTGTGATACCTAAAGAAATTAGAAGAACATTAAGAATTCGTGAAGGAGATCCTTTAGAGATTTTTACAGATCGAGATGGAGAAGTGATATTAAAAAAATATTCACCTATAGGAGAATTAGGGACTTTTGCGAAAGAATATGCAGAAGCTCTAGCTCAAACAGTAGGTCATATTACATGTATTTCAGATAAAGATCATGTAATAGCAGTATCAGGTGGTGCTAAAAGAGAATTTTTAGAAAAAAAAGTAAGTAGTGAATTGACTCAGGCTATTGAAAAAAGAATGCCTATTATAGCTTATCAAAAAGAAGTTGGTTTTATTCCGATTTTAGAAGGAGATACAGAAGAAGAATATAGTGCACAAGTGATTAATCCTATTATTTCAGAAGGAGATGCTATTGGTGCTGTTATTTTTTTGACGAAAGATCCTCAAATTCATATGGGAGAAGTAGAAAGTAAGTTAGCACAATCAGCAGCAGGATTTTTAGGTAAACAAATGGAACAATAAATATTTTTCTCTCTATTTTTTCAAAGAAGTGTTTTGTTGGATGGATAAAAAATGAATGGTAAAAAGTAAAATAAGTAATAATATGGATATATTTTGATTTTTATCATAATTTTTTCGTAATTTCTTAAAAGAAATCCAGAAATAACCTTGACAAATGTTGTAGAAACGTTTATAAATAGACTTGTATCCGTTGAAAATACGGCTTTTAGGTAAGCCCTTGGTAGAGATAATATTTGTAAACCTCTAAATCTTTGCCTTAGGGTTAAGAATATGAATTTCCTAATAGAAAGCAAAAGAAGAGGAGGAATTATTGATGAACAAATCAGAATTAGTAGCAGCTATGGCTGCAAAAGCTGAATTAAGTAAAAAAGACACAGAAAAGGCATTAAAAGCATTTGAGGAAGTAGTAACTGAAGAATTATCAAATGGTGAAAAAGTTCAATTAGTAGGATTTGGAACTTTTGATATTACCCATAGAGCAGCTAGAGAAGGTAGAAACCCTCAAACGAATGAGCCAATTCAAATACCAGCATCTAAAGCTCCACGTTTTAAAGCTGGAAAAGCTTTAAAAGATGCAGTGAATAATAGATAAGATGATCTATTTGAAGTAACAGATTTAAATCTACACTTTTATTGAGTGTAGATTTTTTTATATAGGTAATAGAGAGGAGATAATAGGATGCGTTTGGATAAATATTTAAAAGTGACTCGATTAATTAAAAGAAGAACAGTAGCAAAAGAGGCTTGTGATGCAGGACGTGTGATAGTAAATGATCAAGTGGCTAAATCAGGAACAAAAGTTTCAGAAGGAGATATTATTAAAATTCGATTTGGAGATCAAGTAGTAGCTATTGAGGTATTACAGGTTAAGGAGCATGTAAAAAAAGAAGAAGTGGGACAAATGTATCGCCATTTATCATAGATCATCATATTTATATACAACCCCTCATATAATAAGATAAGCTAAGTTTACAAAGAGGGGTTGAAGGATATGGAAGAAAAAAATGTACAAAAGTATGGACATACTGTTATGTTACGTGATCGATCTATTATGAGTATTACTGGAGTTTTGGATGTATTGGCTTTTGACGAAGAAATGGTTGTTTTGGATACAGAGCAAGGAATGTTGACAATGAAAGGAATAGATCTCCATGTACAGCGACTTGATTTAGAAAGGCAAGAATTAGAATTAGAAGGAGAATTAGAAAGTTTGGTTTATAGTAATTCACACTCTTATGGAAGAGATGGAGGATCTTTATTGAGTAAGTTATTTAAATAGGAGTGAGAATATGATACCAACCATTCAAGAACAAACTCATCTGTTTTTAATTACTGTATTAGGAGGTGGCATTTTAGGTTTACTATATGATGCTTTTCGAATTCTTCGAAAAGCTATACCTCATCCTGATATTATTACAAATTTAGAAGATTTATTATACTGGATTCTTGTTGCACTTAGTATTTTTTATATTTTATTTAATAAGAATTATGGAGAAATTCGAGGGTTTGCTTTTTTAGGATTTATTTTAGGAAGTATTTTATATTTTTTAGTTTGTAGCCCTTGGATGATGAAAATATCAAGTTTTATTATTGAAATTATATCAAAAAGTATTGTATTAATGATTCGTATTATAACGACACCCATTCGAATTTTATATCGTTTGATTCGAAGACCTTATCAAAAAATAAAGAAATGGATTTATCGAGGAATAAAAAGAAAATGGAAAGCTATTCAACTTCGATTTAAAAAAATTTAGAAAAAATGAAATGCATATAAAGGATTTCCTGCTTTTATATAGAATATATTTTATAAGAGGAAAAGAAAGCAGGGAGGAAAACATGAGATTAAATAAGAAAAAACGAAGAAAATTAAATATAAGAGAAAAATGTTTGCTTCTTTTTTTAATCCTGTTTTTCAGTATCATTGGAGCAAAATTATATGGATTATATGGGATTTATGAAGGGTTAGAAAAAGAAGCATTAGAACTAGAAAAACAAATTCAACAGGAAAAGGAAAGACAGGTTTTATTGTTAAAGGATAAAGATTATTATGCGTCCGATCAATATATAGAAAAAATAGCAAGAGAACGTTTGGGATTAATTATGCCAGATGAAATTATTTTTATACCTAAACCTTAAAAAAGGATGTTGACAAAGGGATAAAAATTAGGTATAATACAATGCGTTCTCAGTGATGTGGATTTTGGCGGAGTAGCTCAGATGGCTAGAGCATACGGTTCATACCCGTAGTGTCGGCGGTTCGATTCCGTCCTCCGCTATTCTATTTAGAGTCAGCCGAAAGGCTGTTTTTTTTTGCTTTTTTAAGAAAAATGTCTAAAAATTTTATTATATTTTCATGGAAAAATGACAAAAAATTCAAGATACTTCTTGTATAATAGACAAAAAGGTAAAAAATGGCAAGGGGGACTTGGATATGTCACGTTTAGAACTAGTATGGAACAAAAAGATAGCGGATAAAGAAAGACGAATAGGGAGGGTTTTTGGGAAAGATAGATTTTTGATGTCTATAATAGGGTTTCTTTTAGGACGTGTTTTTTTATTTTATCAAATGAATCCGATGATTATTGCTTATTATGGGATTTTTGCTGCTCAAAGTCAGTATCGATTTTTTATTTTTGTTTCCTCTGTATTAGGATTGTTAACAATGGGAAATACTCTATATAAAGTAAAGTATATTTCTATTCTTTTTATGATGACGATATTCTTTTCTTATAGGGAAACCAAGAAAAAATCGCTTTCATCAATGGGACAAGCTATTTTAGGAAGTCTTTTGACTTTAGGTGCAGGTATTGGGATGGCTTTTTTTCAAGGAATTTTTGGATATTATTTTCTATTAAGTTTGCTAGAAAGTATTTTGGTTTTTGCTTTAACGCTTATTTATGGTAAAGGACAAGGACTTATAGGATGTTGGAAAAGAAGTCAGTTTGGTCAGGAAGAAATTATTGGATTTGCTATTCTTTTAAGTAGTGCGGTAGCAGGAATTGGGGATTTTTCTATTCTGGGTATTTCTTTTATAGCTTGGACTAGTATGATGCTTATTTTTTTTATATCGTATCATGGAGGTCCCGCAATGGGATGTGTTATGGGTACTTTATTAGGAACAATATTAGTATTAGGAGGTTATGAAGGGTCGTGGATTATTGGTACTTTTAGTGCAGCAGGTATGATTGGTGGATTATTTAAACCTTTGGGAAAAATAGGAATTGTTATTGGCTTTGCATTAGGAAGTAGTATTTTTATGATGTATTTTCATGACCAAAAGATAGATCCTTCTTTAGTGAAGACATTCATTATTGCGATACCTGCGTTTATGCTACTTCCTGATTCTTGGTTCAATCAGTTGTGTAAATATTTGTCTTTTGAAAGAGAATTAGAACAAGAAGCATATATTCGCAGAATTTCTACTATAACAAAGGAAAAGCTGGAAGATTTCTCTCATGCTTTTCAAACATTAGCTACTACATTTACTCATTTATCGAATAAACGCTCCACGTTAACCCATGAAGAAGTTTCTAAATTATTTGATGATATTGCATCTGCAGTTTGTAGTCAGTGTGGGCTTCGTTCACATTGTTGGGAAAATGATTTTTATTATACTTATCAAACTGTTTTTGGAATTTTAGGAGCAGCAGAAAAAAAAGGAAGGATAGAATCTTCGGATATACCGCAGGATTTTTTAAATCATTGTGTAAAGGCAGAAAAATTTATTGCAACAACCAATCAATTTTTTGAAATCTATAAATTGAACTTAATATGGCATAATCGGATTATTGAAAGTCGAGAGTTGGTTTCACAACAATTGTATGGAGTGGCTGCTATTATGGAACGACTTTCAAGGGATGTTCATATGGAGATTCAATTTGACGAATATTGGGAAGAAAAATTAGGAGTAGAATTAGATCGTAATCAAATTCCTTTTAAAGATATTATTGTTTTTCAAAATAGTGAAGGACGGCATGAAGTAGATTTGCAATGTAAGTCCTGTAACGGTAATAGAAATTGTATTCGAACGATTTTGCCAATACTTCAAAAAGGGTTAGGAAAGCCAATGAAACCTTATCATACTCTTTGTGTAAATCAGCCAATGTCTGATTTTTGTACTTTACGTTTTATTGAAGAAGAACAATATAAATTAACTACAGGTATGGCTAGAGCAATTAAAGATCATAATACTGTTTCCGGAGATAATTATACATTTTTAGAATTAAAAAATGGACAATCTTTATTAGCTTTATCAGATGGAATGGGTGGTGGTGAAAAAGCGTATGAGGAAAGTGCAGCGTCTATTGAATTATTAGAACAATTTATGGACTCAGGATTTGATAAGGATATTGCAGTTAAAATGATTAATTCTGTTTTAGTGCTAAAATCGAGTGAAGAAGTTTTTTCTACTTTAGATATGTGTATTATTGATTTATATACAGGTTTATGTGAATTAGTTAAAATAGGTGCTGCTTCTACATTTATTAAACGGGGGGATCAGGTAGAAGTTATTAAATCAACTTCTCTTCCAGTAGGTATGTTTAGTCATGTAGATCTTGATGTAAATCGAAAAAAGCTAAAAAATGGGGATATTATTGTTATGGTATCGGATGGTGTATTGGATTCAAAAGAAGGTTTATTAGATAAAGAAGTATGGATTCAAAAGGTCTTGCAAAATTTTGAAGGATATAATCCTCAAAATATAGCAGATTTTTTATTGGAGCAAGCAAAAGATAATGCTCAGGGAAAGATTAATGATGATATGACGGTGTTGGTAGCTAGAGTATGGAAAAATATATAACATACATAATACCAAACGGAGGTTTTTCAATGAATTATTATAATTGTAATAAAGTATTAGTGGTGGATCATCTTTCTTCCCCTATATACGAGAAAGTAATTTTTGTTCTTAAAGAGGAAGCGATGACAAAAAAGCCAACAAAAAATATGGTGAAGGAAGCTGAAAAAATCATAGAGGAATATGTTCATCAGCAGTTTCACAAGATGGATAAAAAGCCCAAAAGTGTATTTTTAAAAAGGCGGGATCGTATTTTGAATTGGTGTTTATTAGGAAGTAGTGCTTTGTTGATCTATTTTTTAATTCAATTATATGTATAGTATTTCAAGCACAGCAGCTCTAAGATTTTGGAGTTGCTGACTTTTTGTCGCTTGCAATTGTTTTAGAATTTTTGTATGATTAAAAGTATAAAAATATGATGTGGATATGGAAGCAATGGTAAGGATAGATTAATTAAGAAATGAGAAGATTTTTATGTTTACACGATTGAAAGAAATAATAAAAGAAGAAAATATGATTGAACCTTTTGATAGAATTATAATAGGAATATCAGGAGGAGCAGATTCTGTTTGTCTGTTGCATTTATTATGGCGATTACAAGAAGAATATAAATTGGATTTATTTGGTGTACATATTCATCATGGATTACGAAAAGAAGCGGATGAGGATGCGAACTATGTACGGGAGTTTACATCTTCTCTTCATATTCCTTGTCAAGTTTATTATGTAAATATTTTAGAAGAAGCCCAAAAAAGAAATTTAGGTGAGGAAGAGACAGGACGTCAGATACGATATGAGATTTTTCAAAAAGAATGTGTATTGCGAAATGCTAAAAAAATTGCTGTAGGACATCATATGGATGATCAGGGAGAAACATTTTTGATGCGTTTGATTCGTGGATCTGGTAGCCTAGGTTTAGGCAGTATGAAAAAGGTAGAAGGGAATGTGATACGTCCGCTATTATATTTTACACGTAAAGAAGTGGAGCAATACTGTCATAAAAAATCGTTGCATTATTGTCAAGATCATACCAATCAATTGTCGATTTATACTCGAAATCGTATTCGTTTAGAACTCATTCCTTACATAAAAAAATATTTAAATCCAAATATTATTCAAACTTTGAATCAAACAGCAGAGTTATTGCAGGAACAAGAAGAGTATATGGCAGTAGAAACAGAGAAAATTTATCAAAAGTGCATAAAGGAGGAAGGCGGAACTTTTCGGATTTCTATAGAACTCCTTCAACAACAAGCTGCTGCCTTACAAGGAAGAATTTTATATAAAGCATTGACGGAATATGCAGGGCAGAAAAAAAATGTAGGTTATGTACATGTGGAGTCTATTTTTCAATTAATGAAAGGACAATCAGGGAAGAAGATACATTTACCTTATCAAGTGATGGTGTATAAGCAGTATGATGAGTTGATTTTTACAAAAGATCAGATGGTAACTACAGGTTATTCATATCCATTACAAATACCAGGAAAGCAGTATATTCCAGAGTGCAATCGATGGATTTGTACTGAAATCATACAAAAAGATCAATCAAGAGAGGATTTTTGTCAAAATAACTATACGATTTATTTAGATTATGATAGAATAACAAATAAGCTTGTATTACGTACTCGACAACCTGGGGATATTATTTTGCTTTCTTATGAAGCTCAACGGAAAAAAATTAAAAATTTTTTTATTGATAATAAAATTCCTTATGAGAAAAGAAATCAAATTCCACTTCTAGCACAGAAAGATGAGATCCTTTGGATTGTGGGGTATCGATGTAGTGGTAATTATCCTGTGACAGAGGAGACGAATACTGTTTTAAAGATTACTTTTTTGGATCATACATAGGAGGAAAGGCAGATTATGATGATAGATCATGAAGTGTTAATTAGTGAAGAAAATTTAAAAAAGAGAGTTCGGGAATTGGGAGATCAGATTTCTAAAGATTATGATGGAAAAGAAATTTGTATGATCTGTGTTCTTAAAGGTGGAGTTATATTTATGGTGGACTTAGCCAAATATATCACTGTTCCTATGACGATGGATTTTATGGCTGTTTCTAGTTATGGTAATGATTTTACTAGTACTGGAGTGGTTAAGATTGTTAAGGATTTAGATGAATCAATAGAAGGAAAGCATGTTCTCATTGTAGAAGATATTATTGATTCGGGACGAACCTTACATTATCTTATGAATTTACTTAAGGAAAGAAAGCCATCTAGCATAAAGATATGTACTTTATTGGATAAACCGGAGCAACGTCTAGTAGATGTATCGGTTGAATATGTTGGCTTTGTTATTCCGGATCAGTTTGTTTTAGGTTATGGTTTAGATTATCAACAAAAATATAGGAATTTACCTTATATTGGTGTTGTTCAACCAAAAGAAGGTTAATAGAATAGATTGCTTTTACAGAAAAAGTATGTTATTATTACACGATGAGTATAAAAAAAGATATTATAAACCTTATTGACTTGGATGGAAGGAGGAGGAGTATTGAAAAAATACTTCAAGGGTTTTAGCCTATACCTTTTAATATTTGTTATTTTAATTTTGGCAGTTATGATTTCAACGATAAAAAATCCATTGCAAAAGCCAAGTGAAAATTATATTTATACGGATTTATTTGAACAATTAGAAAAGGATCAAGTGAAAAAAATTGATATTTATCCGAATCTAGAGATCCCTACAGGAAAGGCACGTGTTACTTTAAAAAATGGGGAAATTATGGAAGTTAATATTAATGATGTGAATACTTTTGATGCAGAAATTCGTCATCAATATGAGAATGTTCCTATTGATAACAAGGATTTGCAACGTCCTAATTGGTTTATGCAATTATTACCTTCGTTTATCATTATGATTGTGGTTATTTTTGTATTAATGTTTATCATGCAACAGGCTCAAGGTGGTGGCGGTGGTAGTCGTGTCATGTCCTTTGGTAAGAGTCGTGCGAAAATGGTAATTGATGATAAAAAGAAAGTTACTTTTGATAATGTAGCAGGTTTAGAAGAAGAAAAGGAAGAACTAGAAGAAATTGTAGAGTTTTTAAAACAACCTAGAAAGTTTGTAGAGTTAGGTGCAAGAATACCGAAAGGGGTTTTATTAGTAGGACCTCCAGGTACAGGGAAAACTCTCTTAGCAAAAGCGGTAGCAGGAGAAGCAGCTGTTCCCTTTTTTAGCATTTCTGGTTCTGATTTTGTAGAAATGTTCGTGGGAGTAGGAGCATCTCGTGTTCGAGATTTATTTGATCAAGCAAAGAAAAATGCACCTTGTATTGTGTTTATTGATGAAATTGATGCGGTAGGAAGACGACGAGGAGCAGGATTAGGTGGAGGTCATGATGAAAGAGAACAAACCTTAAACCAACTGCTTGTGGAAATGGATGGATTTGGAGTTAATGAGGGTGTTATCGTTATAGCGGCTACCAACCGAATGGATATATTAGATCCAGCCTTATTGCGTCCTGGTCGATTTGACCGTAGAGTATTAGTAGGTCGTCCAGATGTAAAAGGACGAGAAGAGATTTTAAAAGTTCATGCGAAAGGGAAACCTTTAGATGAAGATGTGAATTTACGTATTGTTGCTCAAACAACTGCTGGTTTTACAGGAGCAGATTTAGAAAACTTGTTAAATGAGGCATCTATTTTTGCAGCTAGAGAGAATAAGAAAGTAATTAATATGGAAGATATTCAACGAGCTTTTGTAAAAGTAGGTATTGGAACCGAAAAGAAAAGTAGAGTTATTTCAGAAAAAGAGAAAAAAATTACTGCGTACCATGAAGCAGGACATGCGATTTTACATCATGTTCTTTCAGAATTAGATCCTGTTCATAGTATTTCTATTATCCCAACTGGAATGGCAGGAGGATATACAATGCCTTTACCAGGAGAAGATCGTCTGTATATGACTAAAAAACAAATGGAACAAGAAATTGTTGCATTGTTAGGAGGACGTGCAGCTGAGAAATTAATTTTTGATGATGTAACAACAGGAGCGTCCAATGATATTGAAAGAGCTACGGGTATTGCAAGAAATATGGTTACTAAATATGGAATGAGTAATATTTTAGGGCCTATCCAATTTGGAGATGATTCAGACGAAGTTTTTATTGGACGAGATTTAGCGCATACACGAAATTATGGAGAAGAAGTAGCTACTTTAATTGATAATGAAATTCGTCGTATTGTTGAAGATGGATATAAAGAAGCTTTAGATCTTTTAGAAAAAAATCATCATATTTTAGATCAAACAGCTCAATTGCTGATTGAAAAAGAAAAATTAACAGGAACCGAATTTGAATCTTTATTTGGAGATCAAAATCAAACAGAAGAAGTGTAATAGAAAACCTATATTTGCATAATGCAAATATAGGTTTTATTTATTTAGGGGGTTGCATCTATGCAAAAAATAGACTACAATATGAATAATTATATAAAATAAAGAATAATTATTCATATTGTGATGAGGTGAAGAAAATGTCAATATCTTTAACAGGGAAGTCTTTTTTAACGCTGAAGGATTTTTCAAAAGAGGAAATTCAATATTTATTAGATTTAGCTCTTGAATTAAAAAGGAAAAAGAAATCAAAAGTAAAAGGAGATCTTTTGGAGGGGAAAAATATTGCCCTTATTTTTGAAAAGCCTTCTACACGAACACGTTGTGCTTTTACAGTAGCGTCTGTAGACGAGGGAGCTCATCCGGAATATTTAGGTGTACAAGATATTCAATTGGGTAATAAAGAATCGATCGAAGATACTGCTAGAGTTTTAGGACGTATGTTTGATGGAATTTTATTTCGAGGATTTTCTCAAGAGACAGTAGAAAAGTTAGCAAAGTATAGTAAAGTTCCTGTTTGGAATGGACTTACAGATGAGTATCATCCTACTCAGGTTTTGGCTGATTTTTTAACAGTTATGGAACATAAAGGAAGGCTGTCCCATTGTAAATGGGTATATGTTGGTGATGGAAGAAATAATATGGCAAGAAGTTTAATGATTGGATGTGCCAAAATGGGGCTTGATTTTGTAATTGTAGCACCAAAAGAATTATGGCCTTTACAAGAATGGATAAAAGAGTGTCAAGATGATTTAGAGGGAAAGAAACATTCTATTTTTGTTACTGATCAAATACAAGAAGGGATTTTAGGAGCAGATATTATTTATACGGATGTTTGGTGCTCGATGGGAGAAGAATCAAAGGCAAATGAAAGAATCAAACTTCTTCAACCTTATCAAGTGAATCAAAAAATGATTCAAGCAACGAATAATTCAAATCTTCTTTTTATGCATTGCCTACCTGCTGTAAAAGGGAATGAAGTAACGGAAGATGTTTTTGAAGGAAAATATTCTGTAGTATTTGATCAAGCAGAAAATCGTATGCATACAATTAAGTCAGTTTTGGTGGCAACCCTTGCGAATAAGTGAAGTATTTTGGTTGAGTTTCTGAATTAAATAAGGTATTATAAAAATAAACTTTAAATGGAAGGTGATACTCTATTTAAAGTTTATTTTTTTTATAGATATTACAAAATGTTTATTTTAAGGGAAAGAGGTATAATAATGAAAGGGTATATTCTACAACTATTAGAAGAATCCAATGATTATATATCAGGAGAAATGATGAGTCAACGATTAGGTGTTTCAAGAACGGCTATTTGGAAAATAATAAAGCAGCTACGAGAAGAAGGTTATGAAATTCATTCTGGAACAAATAAAGGGTATCGATTGTTATATTCACCAGATCGAGTTACCAAAGAGGAAGTCCAAAAATATGTGGA
>JAAYSE010000138.1 GCA_012524135.1 Candidatus Epulonipiscium sp.
CCATACTACTAATCGGTGGTTTTCTTAGTGCAACAGAGCATATTGCTATCATAGTAGATAACGTCAAAGCTGTCGTCATACCTATACCATTTAAATCCTGAACATTTACTAAATAATCTTTCGTTGTCGTACTGATATTTTCACTAATCGATTTACTATTTGCCTTCAAATATTTATAGGCTATATCCACTGCTTCTTTCGCTTCTGAATTAAAGCCAAGCCCTGTTCTCTCAAACTTACCATTTCCTACTGTCATTTATGTTTCTAATTTAAATACACCAAGCATTCCAGATTTACCACGAGAAACATGATACACATGTCCAGGTTTTCCTATACCTTCTGGAATCAAACTACCTCCCCCCTGCTCTGGAACTGGAACATACTCTTCACTGAAAGTTTCAAGATCAATATATGAAAAATTCACATCATAAAACTCCATACCACCAATTTTTTTAAGCTGTTCCTTAACACGTCGCCGCATCTCCAATGCAAATCGTATGATCTTTTCGATATTTTCTTTCGTATACTTTCCATCTGGATAAATCAGCTTCACCATTCCTGATACTGTCTTTTTTACTGCTATAGTATCTCTTTGATTCAACTGATTTCCAAGTTTAAAATAATTATCATAAGCATCCGCATAAGAAATTTTACGTAATTCTCGCATGATTTCAGCAAAATAATCCGTAATAAATCCATAATCATCAGTAAAAAAATCGGGTCTGTATTTTGGTATTTCCCAACCAGGTAAATAACAATGCATACGATCTAAAAAAGCAGTATCTGTACCCATGGCTTCAGGAAATGGTTCAAACAAATGAGATGTCTTTAAAAGAACATCTATACTTTGATTAATATTCCCAACAAAAGCAAAAGAAGCAGAAGCATTTTTCTCTTCTTTTCCACGAGCAAAAGAACCGGATGCCATATAGTCCTTCATGATCTGAACTCCATCTTTGTCCTTAAAAGTAATACCTGCTACTTCATCAAAAGCAACACAGTCCCACATCCCCACCAACCCAATTTGTCTCGAAGCCATATTATAAAATAAATTTGCTACTGTAGTTTGCCCACCCGAAACCAGAATACTATTGGGACTAATCTCCTTATACACATGAGATTTTCCTGTTCCTCTAGGACCCAGCTCACAAAAATTATAATTGTTTTCTACTAGTGGAATCAAACGTGCTAAATGAAGCCATTTCTCCCTAGTATTAAAACTATCTGGCTCCATTCTTGTACTTCGGAGTATCAAATCAATCCATTCTTCATCTGTAAAATACTTACGTGCTTCTTTCAATTCATCTATATCAATTCCTGGCATTTGTACTGGCGTAAGCTTTCTAATAATAAAAGGAACTCCCCTCTTATCTTCTTCATCATAGTAATATTCCATCCGAACGATACACCAAATTCCTCCTGAAAGCAGTCGTTCATACTTCGATGGATAGGTATCCGATATAGGTACTCCATGAAGACCTAAATTAGAAAATTCTGCTTCATACATATCCAGTTTATAATTCAATTTTACAGACACTTTATCAATGACTGTATAACTACCAATTTCACGAAGTTTAGAAATAATCTTTTGCGCTTCATCAGGTCGTACATAATTTCTAGCTAGTATATCCTTTACATTCTGTACTCCTTCTTCAATGATTTCTTCATCCTGAGAAGAGCAATACATTCCTAGCAAATATTCAAGTACATAAACTGGAACATTTGCTCCTTCTTTAATTTTTTTCGTCAAATCTTTTCTTACAATCTTACCTGAGAAATGGGTTAAAAGCTTAGTAAGGCATTCATCCCTGTCAAGTACATCAGACATTGAACTCCCCCTTATATATCAAAACCAAAATCATCTGCAAAAGCAATATCAATTATTACCTGTTGTTTATAAATTTCTATACCTGTTTCTATATCTGTTATTATAAAATAATATTCTTCATTTCTATTATATTTTTTATTTCTAAGTCTAAATTTTAGATTGAATATACGATCAGAAGAATTGCTTGATTTACTTTTCGCAACATAAATTTCTTCATTGGAAATCAATTTTCCTGACTTATCTATAAATCCAATTTTATAATTGGCAGGCTTAATAATATCTGAAATTGGTTCCTGTTGAACAAAATCCAAACTAAGTAGTAAGCTAGTTATCTTTGATATCATACTAATCAGAGATATTTTTACCTTTTCTACTTCTACAGCACCTCTAGTAGTCTTTATCTTAATTACAGGTACTACAATCTCCTGCGGCGAACTTCCTCCATGGACAAAATTTTGCCCTCCTCCCTGAACTTTAAATACATTGGAAGTTAAAGGCATAGTAATAGTCCTTTCATCATAGTTGCCTAAAACATCAGATACAATCATATTTTTAGTACCTAATATATCATAACTATTATCCGAGATTATAAACCTTCTATTTACCTTATCATCCTTGCTAAAAAACTTATCTATTTTCTCCGACTCTTTATTCTTTCTTCTAGTATAAATAAAACCATGATCTGCTGTAACTATAAATCTTGTTGCTGAAATATTATTAGTAAGCCTTTTTATAAGATCTTCTATTTCTTCCATAGCTTCATAACAAGCTACAAATACTTCATCCTCTGTATTCAATTTATCTCCTCTAGCATCAATTTGATTATGATAAATATATAGTACTTCTTTTCCACTAAAAAATTCCCTCATATCCTCTTTTTTCATCTTTATTAAATCATCATATTGTATACAATCACTCTTAAAATTTTTAGATTGTAATATGGCATTTCTTTCAACTAAGTTATTCGTAGGCTTTCCATCAACATAAACTGAATAGTCATCCATAATCTCTATACTGTTATTAGGTAAAAGTGCAGCCATACCTAAACTGGTGTAGCTTGGCAATACTCCAATTTGAGGCTCTATTTTAGCTTCAACTTTTTCATTATATTTAAATCGTTGTACTAGTTCTTTAGCTACCTCGTATCTAAAAGCATCCGATATTATTACAATCATTCTTTCGTTTTTCCCCGCTATAAAATGAGTGTAAAAATCTTTTTGAAGTTTATATTTTTGTTTTAAATGATCGTAATCTAGTTTATGACTAAATGTTTTAGAGATTATATCTAAATATTGATTAATATATATATTCTCCACTAAAGTTTGTAAATCTTCAAATATACTATTATCCTCCACTTTATCTAAATGATAATAAAAACGTCTATAATAGGTATCCATTTTATAATATCTATTATCATACTCTGCAACTAAATCTAATATATTATCTTCAATCTTAATATCTTTATGGTAAATTAAATAATATCCATTTATCAAAACATCATATTTATCCCTATATAAATCTTTAAAGTGTTTGAACTTTCTACTTTTACATATTTCCGGTATAGTTAAACCTTTGA
>JAAYSE010000139.1 GCA_012524135.1 Candidatus Epulonipiscium sp.
AAAAAAATAATCACTTTATTCCTTTTGCTTTTATTAATTTCGTCTTTTTTGTTTTTATTTTTCATAATAACCTCATTCTAACCAAATGGCAACAAATATTATTTGTCCTTTTCTTTCAAAAATTTATAAATAATATCTTCTTCTATATTTATTCTTTTTATATCAATTATCATAACTTTTTGTTCTTTTTTAGTTACAACTGCTGTATACTTCATTCCTAACTCTAATTTATATGAATAAATTACAGCCCATTCTGCTGAAATATATCCTAATAAATTTCCATTTAAATCTAAAACTTGAATCGCATTAACATCATATTTATTATCTAACTCTCTTTTTAAATAGACTTCTTCACCTATTTCTATATTATCTACATACTTTTTACGATTTGCTATTGTTATACCTACTACTGGTAATTTTTCATTCTTATTTGATATACCTTTGCTTTCCCATCCTTCGATTTTATTAGAATATAACTTCCATAATGTAATCATCATATCTGAATCAATCAGTAATAATTTATAATTATTATATTGCTCCTTAAAGCACCTAACCTTTTTCCTACTTTCATCATCCCAAAAACCTTTTATCTCTATAATAATATTATTATCTAAAAAGAAATCTGGTATATAGTATCCTTGTATATATTTAGAATCTAATTCAAATCCTTCTTTTTCATAATCCCACTCTATATTTAGATAGTTTAATATTCTTGCAAAATCTGATTCCCAACTTGACCTTAAAACATGTCCTAAATCTCTTCTAAATCCTAATGCTGAATTTCTATTATCTTCTTTATTTTTCATTCTAATATCTAACTTTTTGTTTATCTCACCATCTCTGTCAGAATAAATACAATGATTAATACCAGCATCAAGTAACATACATAAAATTGTATAACTCAAATAATTATTGGAACTTTCTTTTATCTCGTTATTTATCTTAAAAATAATCAACCTATCTATATCATATACTTTATTTTGAACATTTAAATCTATTACCTCTATATCATTTCCAGTAATAAATTTTACTATTTCTTTTGTTTCTCTTTCATTTTTTTTGTCTACAATAAAATATGAGTATCTTTTTGTTTCAATAATATCATTAAATTCGTCTTTGCACCTTTCACTATTAGTACTTCTTATTATAGAACCTTCAAAATTAATACTCCATAAGTCGTTTGATAATTTAGAGTATATCTCCTTTTTTACACTATCTCCTTTATAATACTGTTCTAAATAAACTAACAAAATATATTTATCAGGTTTTCTTTTTCTTTTCACCATTTCCAGTGTTTCTCTATATTTTGTAATATCATTTTCTATCTTATATTGAATATTAGAATGGTTATCCATAATAGATTTCAGATTTTTCTCATATTCTTTTTTAATTAATTTATAATGAATTCTATTATAGATTTTTTTACTTTCCGCTATTAAATCTTTGCCAATTACATCATACATATAATTATTAAAATCATTAATTTGCTCTTTATTCACAAACATAAATTTCACTCCTTCCAATTACCCACTTATCATCTTTATATCAATTATTTATTTTCTATTTTAGCTTTACACCAAACTATTCCTAATTCTTATATTTCTTCCTTTCCATAACATCAACAATAAAGTTTTTCAATAAATTTAATATCTTTTTTTCAATACTGTTTTTAGTTTGACTGACTTATTAATTACATTATACCATATTTTTCCTAAACATAAAAAAGAGATATAATTTCAGACAATCATATCTCACAATTTCTTTTATTTTTATATATATTTTTGGATGTTACTTGTTCAAACCATTCATTATCATTCTTATATAACCAACTGTATAATCCTTTTCCAATTTTCTTATACTGGCTCTTATTTAATCCTGGATTATCTTTCAATACTTGTAACCATCTTTCTCTTT
>JAAYSE010000140.1 GCA_012524135.1 Candidatus Epulonipiscium sp.
AAAGCCAAAAAAAGCTCTATCTAGTATATAATTTTGCTTTCTCCTAATAAGGTTTACAAAAACTAATATATCTATAGCTATCGAAGTTCAAATTCTAACTTTCACCAATCATTAATTATGAAAATAGCAAACGGTCACTCACTAAATCATCGGATTGAGCTTTTTCAAAGTACTCCAATAACTTTTCTAAAGTTAATTGTTTTTTTTCTTCTCCCCGAATATCAAATAACACTTCCCCTTTATGAATCATAATAAGCCGATTTCCCATAGAAATAGCCTGATTTAAATTATGGGTTACCATTAAAGTAGTAATCCCTTTCTCTTTAATAATCTTCGCTGTCAATTCTACAATTCGTTCTGATGTTTTAGGATCTAAGGCTGCTGTATGCTCATCTAATAATAAAATGTCAGGTTCAGACATCGTAGCCATGACTAACGCCAACGCTTGTCGTTGTCCACCAGATAAAAGACTTACTTTTGTATTCATCTGATTTTCCAATCCTAATTCCAAAGATTGTAGCATCTCTTTCCACTGAGGAATCAAAGAAGAATTTACTCCACGAGTTAAATTAAAAGGTTTTTTCTTGTTTTGTGCCATCGCTAAATTTTCAATAATAGTCATATTAGGTGCTGTACTTTTTGAAGGATCTTGAAAAACTCGACCTATCCATTGACATCTTTTATACTCTGGCTCTTGAATAATATTTTTTCCTTTTAAAAAAATTTGTCCTTCATCTGCTTGTAAAGACCCCGAAATCAAATTAAGTAACGTAGACTTACCCGCTCCATTACTTCCTATAATAGTAATCCAATCGCCTTTCTTTATATCTAAGGATAAATGATTAAAAAGTTCTTTTTCATTGGCTGTATCTTTATAAAATGTTTTGCATAGGTTCTGTATTTTTAACAATGAAACCCTCCTCCTTCTTGAACCAATTTTGGGGGTTTAAAAATTCTGCCGTTTGATTCATACTTAAAGCTGCTATAACAATCACTGCAGTAATTAATTTTAAATCGGTAGAAGGAAATTTTAACTTTAGTGCACAAGCAATACTTAATTTATATAAAATAGATCCTACAATAGCCATGGTAGTAGGTGCAATAAGTGGTATCTTTCTAAGTAACACTTCTCCCAAAATAATAGAAGCTAATCCCATTACAACTACTCCACTTCCCATACCTACATCTGCAAAAGATTGATGTTGAGCTACTAAAGCACCTGATAAGGCTACAAAACCGTTAGAAATCATTAATGCTATAATTTTGATCACTCCTAAAGGAATACCTAAAGAAGTCACTAGCTGTGGATTGTCTCCCGTTGCCTTAATTAAAAAGCCAAATTTTGTTTTTAAAAATAAATCCAATAAAATTTTACTACATAATACAAATAAAAGTATAATCAAAAGTGATGGGATCGTTCCTGTAAATAATGTTTGATGTTGAAAAAGGGGGACATTGGCTCTTCCCATAATTCGAATATTAATAGAATATAATCCAATCATCACTAAAATTCCTGAAAGTAGATTAGTAATCTTTAACTTAACGTGAAGAAAACCCGTAACTCCCCCTGCTAGCATACCTGCTACAAAAGCTAAGAAAACTCCAATTATTGGTGAATTTCCTTTTACCAAAGAAGCTGCCATTACAGCAGCTCCTAAAGGGAATGATCCATCTACTGTAAGATCCGGAAAATCTAAAATTTTATAAGTAATATAAACCCCTAATACCATCACCGCAAAAAGTAATCCTTGTTCTAATACACTGAACCAAAAATCCAACATTATTGTCCACCCCCTTGAACTTTTTCTGCTTCTTCTATAATATCTTGTGGAAGCTCAATTCCTAATTGATCTGCTGTATCTTCATTTACTACCAATTGAGTTTCTTTTAACACCTCAATAGTCATGTCTTCGGGTTTTTTCCCTTGAAGTACTTCTACTGCCATTAAACCTGTTTCATATCCTAATTGATCATAAGCAATACCGTCGGTAATCAAAGCTCCTGCTTCTACATGTGCACGTTCTCCACCAATAATGGGAATCGACTTTTTCATGCAACTGTTATAGATCAAAGGCATAGCAGAAGCTACCGTATTATCCGTAGGTATATAGAGAACTTCTACTTCATTTAATAAAACATCTAACGCTTGATTAATTTCATTTACATTGGTAATACCCTCTGTTACAATGATCAGACCTAATTCTTTTGCTGCTTTTTCTGCTAATTCTACCTGTATATGAGAGTTAGCTTCACTCGTATTATATAAAATTCCTATCTTTTCTTTTTCAGGCAAAATATACTTGATTAATTCCATTTGTTTTTCTACAGGAGTTAAATCACTAGTACCAGTTACATTCGTCCCTGTTTTTTCCCAAGATTTTACCATTCCTGCCTGTTGAGGATCTGTAACTGCTGTAATCAGAATAGGTATTTCTTGAGTTACATTATAAGCTGTCTGAGCTGCAGAAGTAGCTATCGCCAATATCAAATCTTTATTCTGTGATTTAAAGTTTTCTGCAATTGTTTGAGCCGTTGGAATATCACCCTGTGCGTTTTGAAAATCAATCACTATATTTTTACCATCTTCATAACCATTCTCTTGAAGTGCTCGAATAAATCCTTCTCTTGCACTATCTAATGCTGCATGTTCTGTAAATTGACTAATACCAATTTGAATGGTTTCTTCTTTCCCACCTGTAGATTGCAAAGCACAAGCACCACATAATAAACTACATAATAATAATCCTACTATCATTCTTATTTTAAAAATCTTTCTTTCTACCATACTACCATCCTCCTATTTTTTACATTAAAAAAACTCCTCTAGCAGGAGAGTTTTGGATATTACAAAAAAACCTTTTAAAAAGGCCTTCTTTTTCTTCTATATCTCCTACCGTACTACCATGCTACTTTTTTAAATAACCATACTACTATTACTTATCTATTCTACGAATACAAACAAATTCCATATTCCGATTTATTCTAATATCAATACTATAGCTAATCTGATAAACTCTGTTAAAGCACTATCTATAAATCTATCAAATTGTATTATTTGAAATCGTGAAATTTGCTTATCAAAG
>JAAYSE010000141.1 GCA_012524135.1 Candidatus Epulonipiscium sp.
TATCTAGATATTGAAAAATAAGTAATAATATGATAAGATAAATACAAAATAATGCAACCGTTTGCACTTAAGAATTTATAAATATTTTTCTACTTAAGAAAAAATTATTTTTTTGAAAAATACTGTTTTACAACAGGGCAAATTTATAATAAAGATAATGCCTTATACAAAAACATTATGAGGGGAGTAAGTAAATATTTTAAAATTCTTAAAAGGATAGTAAGATTGACTTGTTATTAATGATTAGAGGGTATCTTTATGGATAAGGGGAGAATATTTGAAATTGATGAGTGGAAAATCGTTGAGGATAAATTGCATAAAGAAGATATGAGATTAGCTGAAAGCATTACCTCCATAGGAAATGAATACATGGGAATGAGAGGTAACTTTGAAGAAAAATACAGTGGGGATATGCATAGGGGAACTTATATTGCGGGAGTATGGTTTCCTGATACAATTCGTGTAGGCTGGTGGAAAAATGGATACCCCTAATATTTTGGAAAGGTTATTAATAGTACTAACTTTATAGGAATAGATGTTTTAATTAACAAAGAAGAATTAGATCTTTATAAAGTTTCTGCAGAAGAATATTATAGAGAACTAAATATGAAAAACAGACTTCTTTACAGAACTTTTGTTACTAATATGCTTGGAAAGAAAACTAAATTTGAAATTACTAGATTCGTAAGTATATCAAGAAAAGAACTTTGTGTTATATCTTATGAAGTTACTCCTCTAAATTATGAAGGTCAAATTATTTTTATTCCTTATTTAGATGGGGATTTATTTAATGAAGATTCAAATTATAATGAACAGTTTTGAATAGAATTAGGAAGAGAAGTAAAACTAGGTATTGGATATTTAACTATGAAAACAAAAGAAAATCCTTTTGATATTCCAAGATTTGCTGTATGTAGTAGTATGAAAGTAGAAGTTCCCCAAGATAGTAAGATTGAGGTAATAGAAAAAGATAAATATGTAGCAAATAAAGTAGTAATGAATGCTAAGCGAAATGAAACAGTAAAACTTATTAAATATGTAGCTGTAACAACTTCAAGGGATTATGAAGAAAACAATTTAAATCCTAAAGCTTATGAATTTTTAGAAGAAAGTTCAAAAATGGGTTACGAGGCCCTTAAAAAAGAACATTGTGATGCTTGGAGAAAAAGGTGAAAAAAAGCAGATGTTGAAATTAAAGTAGATCCTGAAGTACAGCAGGGAATTCGTTTTAATTTATTCCAAAAGTTTTCAATTTATTATGGAAATGATCCTAGATTAAATATAGGACCTAAACGATTTACAGGAGAAAAATACGGTGGAGCAATATATTGGGATACAGAAGCATATGCACTTCCCATGTATTTATCAACTACAGATAAAGAAGTATCAAGAAATCTTTTACTATATAGATATAATCAAATAGATGGAGCTTATTATAATGCAAGAAAGCAGGGATTGAAGGGAGCTCTATATCCTATGGTTACATTTACAGGAATAGAGTGTCATAATAAATGGGAAATTACTTTTGAAGAAATTCATCGTCATGGAGCTATTGATTATGCAATTTATAATTATGTAAATTATACAGGGGATAAATTTTATTTAGAAAATTATGGGATTGATGTTTTGATTGGGATTTCTAGGTTTTGGGCTGATAGGGTTCACTACAACAAGAAAAAAGATGTTTATACGTTTCATGGAGTGACAAGACCTAACGAATATGAAGATAATGTAAACAATAATTGGTATACTAATATAATGGCAGCATGGACATTAGAATATACATTAAAAGTGATTGATTACTTAAGAAAAAATAAACAAGATAAAAAAATAATAAACTTAGCAGTAACAAAGGGAAAAAAATCAATGGAAAGAGATAATTAACAAAATGTATTATCCATATGATGAAGAGTTAGGTATATTTGTTCAGCATGATACTTTTCTTGATAAGGAATTGATGACTATTCATGATTTATCACAAGAAGATAAACTAATAAATAAGAATTGGTCTTGGGATAAAATTCTTCGTTCCTGTTTTATTAAGTAGGTAGATGTACTTCAAGGATTATATTTTTCAAATAATAGATTTAGCTTTGAAGAAAAGAAATTTTGAGTTTTATGAACCTATGACAGTTCATGGATCTAGCTTGTTTCCTTGTATTCATTGTATTTTAGCAGCAGAACTTAAAATGGAAAAAAAGGCAGTGGAAATGTATAAAAGAACAGCAAGATTAGACCTTGATAATTATAACCATGACACTGAAGATGGACTTCATATAACTTCTATGTCAGGGAGCTGGCTTTCCATTGTTCATGGTTTTGCCGGACTTAAAACTTTCAATGAAGAGATAATATTTTCACCTTTTATTCTTAAGGATTGGGAAAGCTATGCATTTAAAATTAATTATAGAGACAGATTAATAAAAGTATTTGTAGATAGAAAAAATATAAAATTTTCTCTTGAAAAAAGAGAACCTCTAAACATTAAACTATATGGTGAAGAGGTTAATTTGTCAGATGAGTATATAGGTAGTATAAAATAAGCTTTTATAGGCTTAAAGGATGAAGAATATATTAGGAGTATTTGGTGAAAAAGCGGAGTCGTATACTAAATTTATCTAAAGAGTTTTCATGCCACTTCGCAAGCTAAAATATGCAATGGAGGAAAGTTGTGTTAAAAGGTGTAATATTCGATTTAGATGGGGTTATTACAGATACTGCAGAATATCATTTTAAAGCTTGAGCACAACTGGCAAAAGGTATAGGTAAGAAATTGATAGAGAATTTAATGAAAGTCTAAAGGGAGTTTTAAGAATGGAATCCCTTGAAACTATATTAAAATATAAAAACAAAGAAAACGATTTTACACAAGAGGAAAAAGATGCTTTAGCAGCAAAGAAAAATTATAATTATATACAATTAATTAGCAATATAACAAAAAAAGATATTTTACTGGGAATAGAAGATTTACTTAAAGATTTAAAACAAAATAATATAAAAATAGCTCTAGGTTCTGCTTCAAAAAATGGTCATATGATATTAAAGCAACTAGAAATAGAAGATTATTTTGATTACATTGTAAATCCAGACAAGGTGAAAATAGCAAACCTGCTCCGTATATTTTTATAGATGGACTTAAGGGTCTAAATCTTAGTCCTAAGGAAGTTGTTGGGATTGAAGATGCCATAGCAGGGGTTAAAACGATAAAGGGAGCAAGAATGATTGCTATAGGAGTAAGGGTTGATGCAGACATTTCAGTAAGTTCAACAGATGAGCTAACTTATGAGCTTTTATTTGCAGTAGAAAATGATTAATATGGGACGACTAGCAGTCGTCTTAAAATTTATACAAAATATAAGAAAAGAGGAGATTTTATGAACCTACAAGCAATATATCATTTACCTAAAAGCAATTATTGCTATGCATATGATAAAGATACGATTCATATAAGATTAAGAGGAGCTAAAAGGGATATAAAAAAGGTTGTTTTAATATACGGAGATAAATATATTTGGGAAGAAAGTAAAAAAGAAGTTTCTATGAGCTTTAATTGCAGTGATGAGAAATATGATTATTTTAAGGCCTCTATCATTCCTATTAATAAGAGACTTACTTATTATTTTATGATAGAGGGGGAAAAAGAAAGTCTATATTATACTGAGATGGGGTTTAGTGAAGAATTAAAATCTGAAGATATATACAAATATGGTTTTAACTACCCTTATATTAATGAAATAGATGTTCATAAGGTTCCTGAGTGGGTTAAGGATGCTGTATTTTATCAAATATTTCCTGAAAGGTTTTATAATGGAGATAAGACTAATGATCCTGAAAATGTTAAACTATGGGGAGAACTGCCGAAACGAGATAGCTTTTTTGGTGGGGATATTAAAGGTATTATAAAAAAATTAGATTATTTAACAGAACTAGGAGTTAATGCAATCTATACAACTCCCATATTTGAATCCCCATCTAATCATAAATATGATACAACAAATTATAAAAAAATAGATCCCCATTTTGGAGATTTGGAAACAGTAAAGATTTTAGTGAGATTATGTCATGAAAGAGGAATAAAAGTAATATTTGATGCAGTATTCAATCACAGTGGATATACTTTTTTTGCTTTTCAAGATGTAATAAAAAAAGGTAAAGATTCTCCATATTATGATTGGTTTCATATTAAAGAATGGCCTATTACAGTAGAGCCTTTAAGTTATGAAACTTTTGCTTTTGCCAAATCTATGCCCAAACTTAATACGGCAAATCCTAAGTTAAAAGAATATCTCCTTGATGTAGCAAAATATTGGATTGAAGAAGCAAATATTGACGGATGGAGACTAGACGTTGCCAATGAAATAGATCATCATTTTTGGAGGGAATTTAGACAAGTAGTAAAGAAAACTAGAAGTGATGCTTATATAGTAGGGGAGGTATGGCATAATTCCCTTCCTTGGCTTATGGGAGATCAGTTTGATGCCATTATGAACTATCCTTTTACAAACATATGTATAAAGTATTTTGCCCAAGAAAACATTGATGAAAAAAGATTTAGAGAAGGAATTAATAGAATTATAATGTCTAATACTCAACAAGTAAATGAGGTTATGTTAAATCTTTTAGATAGTCATGATACATTTAGATTTTTAACTAAATCAAAAGGAGATGTTAATAAATTAAAACTGGCTTCTGCTTTTCAATTAACATATACAGGCACTCCTTGTATATATTATGGTACAGAAATTGGAATGGAAGGAGAAGACGACCCTGATTGTAGAAGATGTATGGAGTGGGATAAAGACAAATGGAATATGGATTTACTCTCCCATTATAAAACATTGATTTATATAAGAAACAAATATACTCCTTTAAGAAGAGGAAGTTTTAAGTGGATTGAAATCAAAAAAGATATTATTAGCTTTGTAAGAGAGTATAAAGATGAACAAGTATATGTTTTAATAAACCATAATAATAATAAAAAGAACATAAAGTTAAATTTGGATAAAAAATATTGTTTGGATATTATAAAAGGTAATAGTATACAAATTAATGATGGTATAGTCAATATTACTATTTTACCTTATCAATATAAAATTTTTTTAGTAAAAGATTATATATAAATTTGACATTGGTATAAAAAGGAGTTATAATTAAATTATGCAAACGATTGCAAAAATATTTAAAAATTTAATAAGGGGGATTATTTACATGAAAAAGTTTTTAGGTTTATTGTTAATGATAGTGATGGTTTTATCGTTAGTAGCTTGTGGTGGTGAAAAACAAAAGCCAGTATCGCAAGGAGAATCTAATCAAAAAACAAGCAAGGAACTAGATCAAACTAAAGACCCAGCATCAGAAGATACAGACCTACAACCAGAAGAAGGTGCAGAACTTCTTGTATGGGAAAGTGAAGGTCCAGAGTTAGAATGGTTAAAAGAAATTGCTGAAGAATTTGAATCTAAATATGGTATAAAAGTTAATATTGAGGCAGTAGGTGCGGTTGATGCAGAAGAAAGATTAGCACAGGACGGACCTGCTGGAGTTGGAGCAGATATATTCGCAGCTCCTCATGACCATTTAGGTTCCTTAATAGCAGCAGGATTAGTTCAACCTAATACAAACACAGGAGAAAGAATAAAAAATGAATTTATGGATGCTGCTTATTCAGCTGTAGAATATCAAGGAACAGTGTATGGTTATCCAACAGCTATCGAAACATATGCTCTTTTCTATAATAAAGACGTATTTCCAGAAGCACCAAAAACTTATGATGAAATCATAGCTAAAGCAGAAGAATTTAATGATCCAAATACTAACAAGTATGTGTTTATGTGGGATATTCAGAATGCATATTATTCTCATAGCTTTATAGCTAACGGTGGTGGATATGTATTCGGACAAGGCGGGACAGATAAAAATGATATCGGTCTTGATAACGAAGGAGCTATTGTAGGAGCTAAAGATATGCTTAAACTTAAAGATATCTTACCTGTAAATTCCTCAGACTCTACTACACAAATTATTGAAGGATTATTTGATGAAGGTAAAGTAGGAGCTATTATTGATGGGCCTTGGGCAGTTCAAGGTAGAAAAGATGCTGGCTTAAACTTTGGAGTTGCACCTCTTCCAAAAATGTCTAATGGAGAACAACAACCAAGCTTTTCTGGTATCCGTGTTCTTTGGGTAAGTGCATATACAAAATATCCTAATGCAGCAAAACTTTTTCTTGATTTTGTAATTTCTGACGAAGCACTTTTAAGAAGATTTGAATTAACAAGTCAAATTCCTCCTGTTAAAGCATTAGCTGAAGCAAATGAAATTAAAAATGACGAATTTGTAGTTCCTTTTTTAGAACAAGCAGAATATGCTGTGCCAATGCCAAGTATTCCTCAAGTTCAATATATGTGGGATCCTTATGGAGCAGCATTCGGTTCTATGTGGAATGATGGAATAGTACCAGAAGAAGCGCTTAAAAAGGCTGCAGATGCAATGAGAGATTCTATAGTTGCAGAAGAAGAATAAAATCAGTTTATTTATAAAAATCTAGTCATTTACTGTAGTAGGTGACTAGATTTTTCAAAAAAACAAGGAGGATGGGGAAATGAAAAATTCTAAGAAATCTATGGCTTTATCTATATTATTCATGGGGTTTGGTCAATTCTATAATAAAGAATATTTAAAAGGAATGATATATTTTTTAATTGAAGTTATAAGCATTATTTTTATTCCATACTTTAAGAAATCAATCTACGGACTAATAACTCTAGGAAATATACCTTTACATTATGTGGATGGTATAGCTGAAGGGGATCACTCCATATTTCTTTTAGTAGATGGACTTATAGCAACATTATTATTAACTTTAGTAGCTATAATTTATATTATTAATATTATAGATGCTAAAAAAATTGGAGAATTAAGAGAGCAAGGCAAGGCTGCTTTGACTACAAAACAATTTATATTATATGTATGGGATAAATATTTCCCTCAATTTATTTTAGCAATACCAATGTTATTTATAATCTTCTTTGTATTACTTCCAATCGTATTTACAGTATCTATTGCATTTACTAATTATTCAAGTCCTAATCATTTGCCTCCAAAAAACTTAGTTGATTGGGTAGGATTTAAGAATTTTAAGCAGTTATTTATTCTAGATATTTGGAATAATACTTTCATAGGAGTAGCAGTGTGGACTGTTATATGGGCTATAGCAGCTACAGTAACTAATTATTTTACAGGATTATTTATGGCTCTTATTGTAAACTGGAAAGAAGTTAAACTAAAGAAATTATGGAGAAGTATTTTTATACTGCCTTATGCAATACCAGGTTTTATTTCTCTTCTTATTATGCGTTTGATGTTTAGTGGACCAGGTCCTATTAATAACCTTTTAGTGTCTTTGGGTATGGATAAAATTCCTTGGCTTACTGATCCAACTTTAGCTAAAATTATGATTGTTGTTATTAATATTTGGCTTGGTTCTCCTTATTGGATGGCACTTATGTCAGGGGTATTAACAAATATTGATAAGGGTATGTATGAAGCGGCAGATATTGATGGAGGAAGTAAAATTCAACAATTTATTCATATTACTCTTCCTATAGTACTTTATCAAACATCAGCTCTTATAGTAATGACTTTTGCTCATAATTTTAATAATTTTCAAGCTATATACTTATTAACTGATGGAAACCCTGTTAATGGAAATTATAGATATGCTGGTTCAACTGATATATTAATATCTTGGATTTACAAGTTGACGAGGGATCAAAATAAATATCATATGGCATCAGTAATTACTATAATACTATTTATATTTATAGCAAGTATTTCTGCATATTCATTTACTAGAACAAAATCCTTTAAAGAGGAGGATATGATGTGATGGATCCTAAATTAAATAATCAAATTCCTGTAACAAATAAAAAATTTACTCCTTTAAAACTTATACGAATGATAATTATTTATGGATTACTTATATTAATGTCAATTATTATATTGGCACCTGTTTTATGGATTATAGGTTCTTCTCTTAATCCAGGAAGTAGCCTTTTTAGTTCTACTATGTTTCCTAAAAATCCTACTTTTAAGCATTATATTGAGTTATTTACTGAAACAGATTATAAAATATGGTATTTTAATACATTAAAAATAGCAACAGCCAATATGATTTTATCGGTTATTTTTACAACTCTTACAGCTTATGTTTTTTCAAGGTTTAAATTTAGAGGAAGAAAAATAACTATAATGACAATATTAATACTACAAATGTTCCCAGCTTTTATGTCTATGACAGCTGTATATGTTCTCTTATTTAGACTTAATTTATTAAATACCCATTTAGGACTAATATTAGTTTATGCTTCAGGACAAATTCCATATAATACATGGCTTTGTAAGGGCTATTTTGAAGGAATTCCAAGCAGTCTTGATGAAGCCGCAAAGATTGATGGAGCAAGTAATCTTACTATATTTAGAAAAATTATTATTCCCCTTGCAAAACCTATTATTACATTTGTAGCCATAAGTAATTTTATAGGACCTTGGTTTGATTTTATATTTCCTCAAATAGTTCTTAGATCTTCCGATAAAAGAACTTTAGCATTGGGATTATTTCAATGGATTCAGGAAAATCAAAATACTTATTTTACAAGATTTGCAGCAGGTTCTATTTTGGTAGCGGTTCCAATTACTATATTATTCTTATTTCTTCAAAAGTATATTGTACAAGGGTTATCAGCAGGAGCCATTAAGGGTTAATAGTAATTAAGAATCAAATTATTTACTTCATGAAATTTTTATAATAATACTACCAAAATATTGTGAAATATGCTATTCTTATAAGGATTACAAAATTTTAAATAATATGAACTATTTAAGTGGGAAGTGAACAAATGATGGTAGTTACAATTAAAGATGTAGCTAAGGCAGCTAATGTATCCCCTTCTACAGTTTCTAGAGTAATAGCGGATAATCCTAAGATTAGCAACGAAACTAAAAAAAGAGTATTAAAGGCAATGAAACAATTAAACTATTATCCTAATGCTATAGCAAGGAGTTTAGCAAATAAGTCTACGAAAACTCTAGGGGTTTTGCTTCCTAATACTGATGAAGATTTATTTAATAATCCCTTTTTTATACAAGCTATGCGAGGAATAAGTGTATATGCACAAAAAAGGGGATACTATATTATGTATAGCTATAGTGATAATGAAGAAGAAGAGATGAAATTTATTAAAAAATATATCTATAGTAAATGGGTAGATGGTATTATACTTTTGTCTGCAAGAGAAGAAGATGAATGCATAGAGTATTTAAAAAATATTAATTATCCATTTGTTGTGGTAGGTAGACCTAAAGATACCTCCAATGTTCTATGGGTTGATAATGATAATTTTAAAGCAATGTATAATGTGGTTACTACCTTAATTGAAAGAGGTAATAAAAAAATTGCTTTTATTGGAGGACCAGAGAAATTTAATGTTACACGGGATAGATTAGAAGGATATAAAAGAGCTTTACAAGGAAGGGGTATAAAAATTGACAACAACTTCATTATTACCTCCGAATTTTCTGAACTCAAAGGTTATGAGAGTGCAATAAAACTTATGGAATATGATATTCCTGAAGTTATAGTAACAACAGATGATTTAATTGCTTTTGGAGTATTAAAGGCAATGAAAGAAAAGAAGATAGGAGAAGTTTTAGTTGTGGGATTTAACAATACTTCACTTGCTCCATATCAATCTCCTTCTCTCTCTTCAGTAGACATAAACTCAGAGAAAATAGGATATCAAGCAGCCAGACTTCTTATCAATAAATTAGAAGATAACGAAGAATTAAAAAGTAAGATAAATCACTATGTAGTAGAAACAAATTTTATAGAAAGAGAATCAACACAAAAATCTCTACCTGAGAAATAAGGTTTTTAAATTATATAGTAAATATTGTTGCATACTTATTTTACCTTTCTCAACTAAATAAGTATTGTAGTTTAGAATGTCTTCCAAAGAGTCAATAGTGCTTATAAAATAATAAAAGTTTAAAGGAGATGGAAAATTTAAAGGTAATAACTATTATTTTTAAGATGTTAATGGCAATGAATCAGAGCATTATAGGTTAGTACATTAGATAATGAGAAATTTGAAAGGAACAAGTTGTCTCTATAAAATAAAACTGTTCAAAAGTAGGAGAGAGTATGGAACAAGATCCAAAAAATCTCCTGCTTTTTAAATTTTTCCTTGAAGAATTTTATTTCCTTTTTTGATCTAAAAACTCAAAAATAAAAAAAAGGGTTAAAGGATGGATAATAATTTAGAAAAATATTTTTATTATAAGTAAAGTTCTGTCAAAATAAAGTTGTATTATTTATATTAAAGAAGTGGCCATTTCAAGGTTATCTATTGGGCTTTGAAAATTATTTTATAATTGGTTATAAGAATGTAGGTATTTTTATAGAATATGTGGTGTAAAATAAAGGAATATGTTATGTATTAGTTACATATTGTGAAATATTGACTATATAAGGGGAATTGGGAATGAGTGATTGGTTTACAATTCAAAAAATTGATAATAATACGTATGCCATTAGTGAATATGGACACTGGGAAAAAGTGCACTCATATCTATTAATAGGTAAGACTTATGCACTTTTAATAGATACAGGTTTAGGAATAGGTAATATCAAGAAAGAGGTAGACTTATTGACTGACTTGCCCGTAAAAGTCGTAACTACACATGTGCATTGGGACCATATTGGGGGACATAGTTTATTCAGTGATATTTCTGTACATATAGATGATGCTGAATGGTTAAAAAGTGGTATTCCTATACCAATTAATATGATAAAAAATAATGTAATTAAGGAACCATTTAGTAAAATACCACCTAAAGAATTTAATATTAATAAATATAAGGTTTATACTGGTAATCCTACAAAATTATTAATTGACAATGACATTATAGATATAGGCTCAAGAAAAATAAAGGTGTTACATACTCCAGGACACTCACCAGGGCATATATGTCTTTTAGACGAAGATAGAGGTTATCTATATACAGGAGATTTAATCTATTTTGGAACTCTTTATGCATGTTATCAAAGTACTAATCCTTTACAATTTAAACAATCTGTAGAGAGGATTAGTCATTTAAGTAATATTCAAAAGATACTGCCGGCACATAATGATTTAAATATTCCAATCAATACGATAGAGAAAGTAAAAAATGCTTTTGAATATATAGACAAAAATAACTTGTTATTTCATGGGAGTGGAAATTTTAAATTTGGAAATTTTAATATACAAATATAAAATTTTTTTGTTAAATATTATGTAATACTCATTATATTTATCTTATAAATTTAATAAAGACATAAGGAATGAAAGTTCAATCAGTAAAAAAACAGAAGTAGTATAAATCTTAAAATCATTTATAAAAATAATCTTATGCAGTTATTTTTCCTTCATGAATATGAATGACTCTTGTACATTTTTTAGCAATGTCAAAATTATGAGTTACTATTATAATTGTTTTTCCTAATTCTTGATTCAAATAAGCGAATATATCCATTATTTCTTCTTCTGTTTTTATGTCTAAAGAACCTGTTGGTTCATCTGCAAGTATTAATTCTGGATCATTGATTAGTGCTCTAGCTATTGCAACTCTTTGACATTCTCCGCCAGATAGTTCATGGGGATATTTATTTGCTTTGTCCTTTAAGCTAACTGATTTTAATAATGCCATGACTTTGGAGTTTATTTCTTTTTTGGTATATTTTTGATATTTCAATGGTAATGCTACATTATCAAAAGTATTTTTGTATCCAATAAGGGCAAAGTTCTGGACAATAAAACCAATCTTATCTCGCCTAAAAATTGATAATTCTTTTTGATTATTTAATGGAACTTTTTTATTGTCATAGTAATACTTCCCTTTATCTACATAGTCAATTCCGGCTAATATATTAAGTAAGGTGGATTTTCCAGAACCACTTCGTCCCATAATAGCTAACATTTCTCCCTTTTTAACTTGCAAACTAAGTCCGTCTAATGCTTTTGTTATACTATCCCCATGATGGTAATATTTATATAGATCCATTACATTGATTAACACGATTATTCCTCCCTTAATAAAGTACTAACATTTATTTTATGAATCATTTTAAATGGAATTAGCAAAGTTAAAAAAATGATTAGAACGGTTGTTAATAAGATATAAGTACTGTAGTAAAAATATCCTAAAAATATGTATGAAAAAAGAATGGTTAAAGCATTAGCACATAACATATAAAATAAAATTTCTAATGCAATAAATTTTTTAATGTATATTATCGTAGAGCCATTTATTAAATGGATAGCATAATTTTTCATGTTTCTTCTAAATTTATTACATATGGATAAAATGAGACTAATCGTGGCAAAAAGAGAGATTAATATACTCAGAATGACTGTTAAGTCTATAAATTTACTTGCTTGTAGATTTAAAATATCTAATTGATCATTATTTGAACCGATGATAATAAAATTATTTAAGGATGATATCTTAGTAAGGTTATTTATTATATTCTGAACTTCATTAGGGCTTAATTCATTTGCTACAATGACACCATTCACTTTATTTAAATATGCTCGGTATTGGATTCCTTTTTCAAAAGAATTGAATGGATCCATATTAAATGTGATGGAAGGAAAAACAATATATCGGTCTAAATAAACTATCGTATCTTGATTAATAACACTACTATTTTTAGATAAAAAACCCTTTACTTTAATCTTTGTTCTTAATTGTAAATAGTCTATTTCTATTTCATCACCTATATTGTAGACACTCATATAATCATAACCTAGAAGGACGGGAATAGGTGTATCTTTATGATATAAATAATCTGTTTCCATAAACATTTCTCCATCTTCTAGTTTGAGATTAAATTCTGTGATAGTTGTCTCGTTAATTTGAATTGAATAAACATAACTATAGTACCCATTGTCAAGTAATATAGGAGGTTGGTTCTGATTGTGTTTATAACCATAAAGAAATTTATTTTCCCCTTGAAAGTCTTTCACGTAAAGAGGTTGGAAAGACATTTCCATGTAGTTGAAATTTTCATTTTGAATTAAAAGATGATAAAAATCTTTTAGCCTTTTTAAGTTATCTTGTTCATTTTTGAAGGCTACTTCATTATTACCTGTATAATTATCGATTAATTCATAATAATTTTTATCTAAACTTTGATTAAAAGATGTTTTCTTGAAATAGATCGTATTCAAACCATTGATACTAATATTCAAAAAGGTTAATGCAGTAGTAAATTGCAATATTATGATTATAAAAATTAGTTTATTGTCTTTGCAACTAGCTTTAAATTCCTCTAAAAACATATAATTCACCTCTTGGCTAAATTCGATATAATATTTTGTTTTTGTAAATAATGAGTAGTGATCCCTAATACAATGATTGTACTTGTAATGATAATGATTAAATAAGCATAGATGTTTAATAGGGAAAAATATGTTGGTATTATACTGTTGGTTGATAAAATTAAGATGACAAATAGGGCGATAAAATAGCTTAAATTAACTAGTATTAAATGCCTTTTTACTATTTCATAGATGATAATTTTATTACGATAACCGATAAGTCGCTGTACATCAATTTGAACTTTTATTTTTTCGAACCAAGATAAGATTACGGAAATACTCGATAAAAGAAAGCTAATAAAGATAAAAAAATATATAAAAATATTGTTTTTCTCATACTGTAATAAACGTTTAATGCCTGTTTTTTCTCTTAGGATTATATAAAGATTAATATTATTACTATTAAAATAATGACGTAAGGTATTGTATGTTTTTTTGATTTGTAATTTATTTTTTCCATCTAAAGCATATACTGCAGATCTTATTTCATTTACTGAATCTAAATTAACGAGTATCATTTGATCAAGATTACTTCCTTTTTCAATACCTATAATTCCAATTACTTTAAATACTTGATCAGAGATTGTAATAGAATATTCATCCCCATTTTGTTCTAAAAAACGAGTATAATCTCTACCGATTACAGCAACATTTTGGTGATTAAAAAAATCATTTTCATGAAAAAATCGACCTTGCAACATGGGAGGAGGATCTATATTTCCCTTAAAAAGGACACCTCGAATATCGTCATTAATACTAATCTCTTTGAATAAAATACTATTCTCCAATTGATCATAAATTTTTTTTAATTGTAATTTAGAATCATCAGGCTTAATAGAGAAATAAATAGTATTCGAACTATAGTATCGTTGACTTAGTTTTTCTAATTCGTACGTTTCTTTAAGATAATTAAAAAAGCAAAGAGATATAATTGATAATATAAAGAAAGTAAAGAATAATATGGATTCTTCTAATAGTAATCCTTTGGATTTCAAGTGATTCAACTCCTTATATAAGAAA
>JAAYSE010000142.1 GCA_012524135.1 Candidatus Epulonipiscium sp.
ATGATAGGAAAAGCTGAATCTTTAAATGCAGCGATAGCAGGTGGTATTTTACTTTATGAAGTAGTAAGACAGCGAATGAATGAAATGAAAAAATAGATAATAAAAAAGCAGTAAGTTACGGGTATTTACCGTCTTGCTGCTTTTAAAAATTTTTTTAAAAATACTGATTATATTTTTCTTTCACTTGTTCAAAAGTAATGGTACTAAAAGCATTTACATTACTTTCATATGCTTTTTTAAAATACTCTTTTGCTAAATCTATTTTTCCTTGTTTTTCATAGGTTAATCCTAAATAATATTTACTATCAACCATCGTACTTTTTTCTTCTAATGCTTTTTTAAAATATTTTTCTGCCTGTTTTAAATCATTTTGATAAAAATAAATTTGTCCCATATTATCCAATGCAGGACCATGATTTGGGGTATCTTCTAATGCTTTGTTGGTGTATTCTAAAGCTTTGTCATATTCTTTTTTTAATAAATATAAAAATCCTAAAGTAGTATAAGTACTAGCACTTATATAATCAAATTTTTCATTCATTTTATTTAAAGTTTCAATGGCTTCATCTATTTTATTCATTTTCCATAAACAAACAGCTTTATTGGTATAGGCAATTTTTTCTATCATAATAGAAGGATCAATCATATGAAGTTTTTCAAATAATGATAGTGCTTTCTCGTTTTGTCCCTCTTTTAATAGAATAAGCCCATAAGCCGCTAATGCATAGCCACTTTTAGTATTATGTTTTAGTGCTTTTTCATAAAAGGAAATCGCTGTTTGTTCTTTATTTAGAACTACTTGAAAGAAATAACCAGTAATACCTAGAGCAGTACCTAAAAAAACAATGTAATTCACACCTAAATAAAGAATAAGAATTCCTAGAAAAATATACCAAGAATTATGGCGTATTCGAATTAAAAAAATATAGGATACAATAGTAAATAACAAAGTAGTAATCCACCACATTTTTACAGATTTTTTCATCGTACAACCCTCCTAGGGAGTATTGTAGCATTCTTATAATCGTTCTGCAATATGATAGATCATTTTTTCTGTATCCTTCCAACCAAGACATGGATCTGTAATGGATTTACCATAAATATGATTTCCACCAATCGATTGATTGCCTTCTTCTAAATAACTTTCAATCATTAAACCTTTCACTTTTTCTTTTAAAATAGAGCTATATTTTCGATTTCTTACAATTTCCATAGCAATACGAGGTTGTTCTGCAAAACGTTTCATGGAATTGGCATGATTAGTATCAATAATGATAGAGGGATTTGATAATTTACGTTTTTCATATTCTTCGATTAATGCAATCAAATCTTCATAATGATAATTAGGAATATTTTGACCATATTTATTTACTGCACCACGCATAATAGCATGAGTTAAAGGGTTTCCGCTAGTTTCTACTTCCCAACCACGATAAATAAATGTATGTTGTAGTTGAGCTGCTTTAATCGAGTTTAACATAATAGAAATATCTCCACTCGTACAGTTTTTCATTCCAGCAGGAATTTCGAGACCGCTTACAGTTAGGCGATGTTGTTGATTTTCCACGGAACGAGCTCCAATAGCTACATAACTTAATACATCATCTAGGTAAGAATAATTTTCAGGATATAACATTTCATCAGCAGAGGAGAGACCAGAGCTTTTGAAGGCATTGATATGCATCCTGCGGATAGCATGAATTCCTTCCAACATATTGGCAGCTTGATCAGGATGAGGCTGATGAACCATTCCTTTATATCCTTCTCCTGTTGTTCGTGGCTTGTTTGTATAAACTCTAGGAATAATTAGAATAGTATCTTTTACTTTTTCTTGTACTTTTGCTAATCGTTCTACATAATCACATACCGCATCCTCATCATCTGCAGAACAAGGACCAATAATTAATAAGAATTTTTTACTTTTTCCCAAAAAAACTTTTCTAATTTCTTCATCTCGTTCTTTTTTTAATTTAATTAAATAAGTTGGCATGGGTATTTCTGTCATAATTTCTTCTGGTGATGGAAGAAGATGTATAAATTTTAAAGCCATGGTATTCATCCTTTCGTTTTTGTATAGATTTAATTGATTTTAGAATATTACATACGATCACTAAGATAGAAATACAGTATAGGATATATATAAATGAAATTTTCATCCTTATTATAGGTTAAAATTTTATATATCATAATACATTTCTTATTAAAATGCAAACATTTTTTTCTTTAATGGATATTGACAACAAGATATAAAGAATCTATACTTATTTAGTATGTTCTTAAAAATATGGGGGAATGAGGATGATAAAGGACGGAATGTTCAGATTATTGGCGTTTTTTTTAATATTTCTTTTTATGGGATGTAAGAGCAATTCTAATGAGTTCTTAGAATCGAATTCTCAAGATCCGGTTACGATTACTTTATGGCATTCTTATTATGGAGCACAAAAGATAGCATTTGATAAAATGGTAAAAGAGTTTAATGAAACAGAAGGGTATGTAAAAGGAATTTTTGTAGAAGCAATTGCTTGTGTGAATATGAATGAGTTGAATTCGAATATTATGGATTTTATAAAAAAAGAGAAAGCAGAAAATAAATTGCCCAATTTATTTTCCGCTTATTCAGATACAGCTTATTATATGGACCAGTTGGGATTATTAGCCAATATAGATGATTATATAAAAGAAAAAGAAATACATGAATACGTAGATGCTTATATTGAGGAAGGGAGGTCTTTATCAGGTTCGAAATTAAAAATATTTCCTATTGCCAAAGCTACTGAAATTATGATGGTAAATAAGACAGTTTGGGATCTTTTTGCAGCAGATACAGGTTCAAGAATAGAGGATCTTGCTACGTGGGAAGGAATAGCTAAAACGTCGAAAGCTTATTATGGTTGGAGTGGTGGAAAATCTTTTTTTGGTAGAGATGCTATGGCAAATTATATGTTGGTAGGGTCAAAACAATTAGGACAAGAAATATTTGAAGTGAAAAATGGACAAGTAAAAGTTCAAATAAATGATGATATTATGAGAAGATTATGGGATTGTTTTTATATTCCTTATGTCAAGGGGTATTATAAGGCAGTAGGGCGTTTTCGTTCGGATGATATAAAAACAGGAGACATTATTGCATTTGTAGGATCTACATCTAGTATGGTTTATTTTCCGGATCAGGTAGCTATTAATGATCAAGAAAGTTACTCGATTGAATCGATGGTACTTCCGTTACCTAATTTTGAAGGAACTGTTCCCTATGCAGTACAGCAAGGGGCTGGAATGGTAGTAGTAAAATCAGATTTTATTAAGGAATACGCTTCCGTAGAATTTTTAAAATGGTTTACTGAAGCAGAAAGAAATACACAATTTTCTATTCAATCTGCGTATTTGCCTGTGAAGAAACAGGCGAATGATTATAAGTTTATCCAAAAACAATTACAATTATATGAAGATGAGAATATGACTATTTCACATTTAGCG
>JAAYSE010000143.1 GCA_012524135.1 Candidatus Epulonipiscium sp.
CGAAAATTATTATATCAAGTTTTTAAGTCGATGTCAATACTTTTTTAAAAGTTTTTTTAAAATCTTTTTGACTTCCTTTAAAAACTTTTTAAATGGCGGAGAAGGAGGGATTTGAACCCTCGCGCCGGTTACCCGACCTATGCCCTTAGCAGGGGCACCTCTTCAGCCTCTTGAGTACTTCTCCTTAATAAACATGCATCACAAGTGACGCAAATGTTATTATACTAAATTATTCTTCAAATGTCAACATTTTTTTCTGTAATAATTTAAGCATTTTTTTACTAGGTTGAAATATAAAAGAATACTCTTTATTACCTTCTTTATATACTCCATAATAAATGTCCTTTTTTTGAAACCATGTATAACAAAATCGAGCTTTTTTTACGTAAGAACGTAAATATTCTTCCTCAAAAGCTAACTCCTGAATTGGAGCAATTTTTTTAAGTTGCTTAATATGAAGATGTAAAACATATTTTTCTTTAGAACCAATCACTTGATGAATAATAAACTCATCATCTATGAGTATATACCGGTAAGTAATAAAATATTCTCGAAGTAAAACATATAGAATAACGGTAAAAATAAAAATTGTAATTAAATCCAACCAAGCTGAATGTAAACTAACAAGATAAGCAACTCCATTCATTAAAAATAAAATACCAAAACAAATGAGGATACCTGCTCCTATATGTTTCCATGATAGTTTTTGTCTTTTGGATACTTCTTGGTACATAGCACCTAACTCCTTATTTCTTTTTTATTTTCTATTTATTGATCTACTTTCTATTGATATGAAAAGATCAATGTCCTCTAGTATAACGAGAAATAAGTAAAAAAGAAAGTATTATTTTTTGGAAAACAACTCTAATTTTCTATACTTTTTCTTAGAATCCCTATAGATATCATTTCCTTTTATATCAATGGCTACAATAATTGGAAAATCTTCTACTACCAATTTTCTTATTGCTTCTGTTGCTAAATCTTTATACGCAATCATTTCTGCAGATTTAATTCGATGTGAAAGTAAGGCACCAGCTCCACCTATTGCTGCAAAATAAATACTTTGATGTTTTTGAATCGACATCCGTACCGCTTCACTTCGCTTTCCTTTTCCAATCATCCCTAATAAACCTTGTTCTAATAACAATGGAGTATAGGCATCCATTCGATAACTAGTAGTAGGACCAGCTGAACCTATCACTTGATTCGGACGTGCTGGAGAAGGGCCCATATAATAAATAATTTCATTTGTTAAAGAAATAGGTAATGTTTCTTTATTTTTAATTTGTGTAACCAAACGTTTATGAGCGGCGTCTCGAGCCGTATAAATTGTTCCTGATAATAAAACTTGATCCCCTACTTGAAGCGTTTTTAATTTTTCTTTTGTTAAAGGAGTTTCTAGATAAACAGGCATATTTCTCCTCCCTCTTATAAAGTTCTTTTTGCATGTCGTGTTACATGACAACTCATATTAATAGCTACAGGTAAACCTGCAATATGAGTAGGATAGGTCTCTATATGTACTCCAAGTGCTGTAGTTATCCCACCTAACCCTTGAGGACCAATACCCAACTGATTAATTGTATTTAATAACTCTTCTTCTAAAGCTGCAATATGAGGTAATGAAGATTTAGTTCCTACTGAACGTAATAACGCTTTTTTAGATAATATAGCTGCTTTTTCAAAAGTACCTCCTAATCCAACACCAACAATCATTGGAGGACACGCATTGGCTCCTGCCTTTTCCACCGTCTGTATAACCACTTTTTTTATTCCTGCAATACCCTCTGAAGGAGCTAGCATATAAATATTACTCATATTTTCACTACCAAAACCTTTCGGTGATAACGTAATATGTACTTGATCCCCCGGTATAATCTGATAATGAATAACAGCAGGTGTATTGTCTTGAGTATTTTTTCGTAAAATTGGATCTGAAACTACTGATTTTCTTAAATATCCTTCTGCATATCCTTGACGAACACCTTTATGAATGGCTTTTTCTAAATATCCTCCTGTAAAATGTACTTCTTGCCCTATTTCACAAAAAACTACAACCATACCTGTATCTTGACAAATAGGAATCTGATAATTGGCTGCAATATCTGCATTTTCAATAAGACTTGTTAAAATTTCTTTTCCTAATGGAGATTCTTCCCTTTTCACAGACTGATAAAATGCTTTTTTAATATGGGGATCTAAATAATAGTTGGTTTCTACACACATTTCCTGTATTACTTGAGTAATTTCTTCTACATGAATACTCCTCATAATCCCCCTCCATTCTTTAATACTGCGGTTTATTCTTCTGCTTCTGTCAATTCCAATAATCGATATAATAGTGTCACCGCTTCTGCACGAGTCATTTTTTCTTTAGGATAGCATTTATTTTGATTACGTCCCTGAAGTAAGTTTATCTTTTGTGCTCCTATTATAGAGTCTCTTGCCCAAGAACTTACTTGTCTTATATCAGAAAACTCTTTTTTATTTCTTATTGTAGTTACAGTTGTATTTTTCTTATTTTGTTGTAATTGTTCATATGCTCTCATAACAATTACAATACCTTCTTCTCGAGTTAACGAACGGGTAGGATAAAAAGATGATCCAAAGCCATTCATCCATTCTTGTTCTTGTACCATATAAATATATTTTTCATATGGATTATTCTTCGATATATCTGAAAAAAAAGTCTGTTTTTCTTTTGGTTCCGGCAAATGAAACGCCTTTGCAATCATCTTTGCAAACTCTTGTCGAGTAATAAGGGCATCTGGATAAAAATAAGTACCTTTTTTAGGTTCAACAATACCTTTTTTATAAAATTGATGAACCATTTCTTCACTCCAGTGACCAATCGTATCATTCATTTTAGAATTATTTGCAGGAATAGTCGTAAAATTCCAACTCTTACTAATAACTTTTGATTCACCCTTACTAAAAATCACCTTTGCTTTTGCCTCTACTTGATATGTACGATCATATTGTAACTTTGAAGTAGGAGTAATCACTATTCCATTCATTAAATATTCATTATTTTTAGGGGTATCTACTTTTACCTCAATAGAACGGCCAGTTAAGATATCTTTCATTTTTACTTGTACTTCCTCTAATGTTTGAATCGCATTTTTAGAATAATACGCAAGACTAATAGCATCATCAATTAAAACATCTTTTTGTTTATGTCCAGGATAGACAACTATTTGATCTTTTTGAACTTTTTCTCCACCTAATAAAAAAGAAGAATAGGATCCTGTAGAAGCAAAAACCATATGTTTATATTCTGGACTTAGCCAAAAAATACGTTCATAAGGATTTTTGATAAAAGTATCTATACGTTGTGCATCTTTGCGAAGATTTTTTCCGTTAAATTCCATCACTAATGGATATCTATATCCAAAATAAGCTGTTCGATCCATCGGATAAACTCCAGAAAAATATTTACTATATTTTTGTTGCTGTGTTTGAAATACTTGATGATAACTCATATACTTTGTATGATTTTCTGCTGCTTGATATAAATTATCATCCCAAGTTAAATTGGATATTCCTGCTTTTTGTCTATACTCATTAATTCGTGTTAAAAATAAAGAACTAAATTCTTTTCCTTGAGTCTTTGCTACTACATGATCAGAACAAAGAAAACTGCAAAATAATACAAAAATAACCAATATAGCTCTTATCTTCTTACTATGTTTTTGCACCAAATCTCCCTCCTTTTTCAAAAAATAATACTATTTGTTTTTTTATTTATATCTATGTATCCCTTTAGACTTAGCCTTATCATACCTATTAGTGTCTAATATATCTTCTTAAAATATTAAAATTTAAAATATGATACATCATCAAATACTATTATAATGGAAAAAATAATGAAGAGCCATTACATACATATTACATTTTTTATTCTAATCATGCCAATAAGTTACTGCTTGACTACCCATCTGTTCCCACACTTTTTCAAAAATAGACCGTTCTATCGGAACATTCGGAGTTAAATATAAAGGATCATTAATATAAATATACTTTTGATCATATCCCGTGATAATAGCTGCGTGTTGTCTACGTGTAATTTGAATGGGTCCTTGTGATGTATACCAAGTTTGAAATTCACTTGGTTGTAGTACACGATATTGAGTATTGGTAATGACCCACACTGGAATTCCTTGACTTACAAAATATAAAAGATCTTCTAATGTACTTCCTGTTAAATCAATAGCATTATTGGTATAATTTTTTAAAAGTTCATAGATAGGTTGATGATATACTCCATATCCAGGATTTTGATGGGTATATATATCTCCAACAAATCCAACATTAGGATGACCAAAATAAACTTTTCCTTCCTTTTCTTCATAAGGAGTAGTATCTTTTTTAATTTGTTCTGCTAACGTTAATTTATCTACATCCATTCCTTTATACTGCAGCAACATTGCTAGAGAAGTAACTTCACATCCCCGAGCTAATTCTGGAAATTGCTGAATATGGGGAACTTTCAATTGTATTTTCGTACTTATTTTTTTTTCTTTAGACCAAAGAATATTCTTTTTTTCATGAAAAGCAATTGTAGTTGCCTTATGTTTTTTTGCATATTCTAAAGCGGATATAAAATTATCAAAATCTTTCATATATTGCTGATCACGATAGACAATAAAGGAATAGTAGTTATCCCAAAGCCAATCTTCTTTCCCCATTTGAGTAATATAAGATCGTTTCAAAGTAGAAGCATACTCCGTAGCTTCTTCTAAAGAGCAAAACATCTTTTTTAATAAGTCATAATAATAAACTTCAAAAATAATGGGATCTTCTTGAGCTGAAATAGATTTTTGTTCTTCGTGTAGCATTAGAAGTTCTTTTGCTTCTATTGCTAATTTCCAAACATATGTAAGATACCAAAAGACAAGACAAATACCTATCCAAAATAATCCTTGTATACACCATTTTTTTATTTTCCTCATCTTTTGTCACCTCTTACTTATACATACATCTTGAATTCATTTCGATTATAGCATAAAAACTCCCCAAATGGGGAGTTTTTATGTCTCTTTTATTTTTCTTCTATTTTATC